>NZ_JBGTFM010000364.1:0-6808 GCF_041747255.1 Blastomonas sp.
CCCGCACCGCCGCCGGGCGCGACAGAAAAAGGCTGTGCACAGGCTGAACCCGCTTGACGTTTACGTTAAGGGAAGATAGCTGTTGCCCCATGCATGATCGTTCCTCTTTAGGCAGAATCGATACCCCCGATCTGCACAACCGCGAGAGCTTTACGATATCGGATCTGTCCGATGAGTTTGGCGTAACTGCGCGCGCTTTGCGCTTTTATGAAGACGAAGGCCTGATCGCGCCCGAGCGCAAGGGCCTCACCCGGGTTTATTCCAAGCGCGACCGGGCGAGGCTCGCCTGGATCATGCGCGCCAAGAATGTCGGCTTCAGCCTTGCGGAAATCCGCGAGATGGTTGATCTTTACGATGTCGGTGACGGCAGGCGCGAACAGCGCCGCGTCACCATTCAGCGCTGCAAGGAGCGGGTCGCCCTGATGCGCAAGCAGAAGAAGGACATCGAAAGCGCGATCACCGAGCTTTCGCAGTTCATCAAGATGGTGGAGCGGGTCGACCGCGAAGACCTGAGCTAGTTTCCGCAGGCGGTTGTCTTTCCTCAGAGGACCACGCCTGCTGCGGGCATATCCCTGCCCGAAACCACAAGTGAGAGGACATAGTCGATGCCCAAATATAATGCCCCTGTGCGCGATACCCAGTTCATCCTCAACGAGGTTTTGGGCATCGAGAAATATGCCAACCTGCCCGGGTTCGACAATGCCTCGCCCGACGTGCTCGATGCGGTGCTGACCGAGGCAGGCAAGTTTGTGGAGGAGGTGCTTTTCCCGCTCAACCAGATTGGCGACCAGCAGGGCTGCACCCGTCACGCTGATGGCTCGGTCACCACCCCCGACGGGTTCAAGGCCGCATACGACCAATATTGCGAGGCCGGCTGGGGCACGCTCGCTGCGCCCGAAGAATTCGGCGGGCAGGGCATGCCGCACATCGTCGGCATTGCGTTTGAAGAGTTCATGGCATCGGGCAACATGGCCTTTGCGATGTATCCCGGCCTCACCCATGGCGCGGTCTCCGCGATCCTCGCCAAGGGCAGCCAGGCGCAGAAGGAAAAGTTCGTCCCCAACATGGTCAGCGGCAAATGGGGCGGCACGATGAACCTCACCGAACCGCATTGCGGCACGGACTTGGGGCTGATCCGCACCAAGGCGGTCCCGCAGGCCGATGGCAGCTTTGCCATCACCGGCACCAAGATCTTCATCTCGTCGGGCGAGCATGACCTCACCGAAAACATCATCCATCTGGTGCTCGCCAAGACCCCTGATGCGCCCGACAACGTCAAGGGCATCTCGCTGTTCATCGTGCCTAAGTTCATCGTCCATGACGATGGCTCGCTGGGCGACCGCAATGCGGTCTCGTGCGGATCGATCGAGCACAAGATGGGCATCCACGGCAATTCAACCTGCGTGATGAACTATGACGGCGCGACCGGCTATCTGATCGGTGACGAAAACAAGGGCCTTGCCGCGATGTTCATCATGATGAACGCGGCGCGGCTGGGCGTTGGCAACCAGGGTCTGGCGATGGGCGAGGTTTCTTACCAGAACGCGGTGCAATATGCTGCTGACCGCCGCCAGGGCCGCGCGCTCACCGGCGCGCAGGATGCAAACGAAAAGGCCGACACGCTGTTCGTCCACCCCGATGTGCGCCGGATGCTGATGGAGGCCAAGGCGATCAACGAAGGGCTGCGCGCGCTCATTCTGTGGGGCGGGCTGCAGGTGGATCTTACCCACAAGGCGCAGACCGAGGAAGAGCGCCAGACGGCGGATGACCTCATCAGCCTGCTCACCCCGGTGATCAAGGGCTATGGCACCGACAAGGGCTATGACATCGCCACCAACATGCAGCAGGTCTATGGCGGCCATGGCTACATCGCCGAATGGGGCATGGAGCAATATGTCCGCGATGCGCGCATCGCAATGATCTACGAAGGCACCAACGGCGTGCAGGCGATGGATCTGGTCGGGCGCAAGCTCGCGCAGAACGGCGGCCGCGCGATCCAGGCGCTGTTTGCGATTATCGATGAGGAATGCGCTGACGCCAAGGGTGACGAACGGCTCGCCGATTTCGCCACCCGGCTTGAGAAGGCATCGGGCGAGCTCAAGGCGGCGACGATGTGGTTCATGCAGAACGGCATGGCCAACCCCAACCACATCGGTGCGGGCGCGCACAGCTATATGCACATCATGGGCATCGTCGCGCTTGGCCTGATGTGGCTGCGGATGATGCGCGCATCGATCACCGCGATTGAGGCGGGCACCGGCAACGCGCAATTCTATGAGACCAAGCTGGTCACCGCGCGCTATTTCGCCGAACGCATCATGCCCGATGCCGGGTCGCTGCGCCGCAAGATCGAGGCCGGCGGCGATGTGATCATGGCGCTCGAGCCAGAGCTGTTCGCGGCGGCGTAATCTC
The DNA here is from genome assembly GCF_041747255.1 of Blastomonas sp. Lineage (GTDB taxonomy): Bacteria > Pseudomonadota > Alphaproteobacteria > Sphingomonadales > Sphingomonadaceae > Blastomonas. Next base: position 2,413 of record NZ_JBGTFM010000364.1, read on the forward strand.
GTTCCATCCTAGGAGTCGCACAATCCTGAAAGCCCCGTCTGAACAATAGGCGGGGCTTTTTTGCGTTTGTCGCCAATTCATTGCAGCCGGGGCAAAGGCCTGTCTCGCGTCAGGAGCAAACCTTTATGGCGTTGCAGGCTGCCGCGTTAGCCGCATCTCAAGAAATTTTGTCCAGCCTTTGGCATCGCTGCCGCGCTCGCCGATCTCGTGCCAGACATCGTTGCCGAACTCGGTCGTATAGCGGATTGTGCCGCCAGGCGTGTCCATGGTCCAGACAAAGCGGCTGCCTTCGACCGTCAGCGGGAAATCGCCCATCATGCCGTTGGCGACGTGCGAACGAAACCGGTAGTGACCGGCATGCTGGTCCCACGCGATGGTTGCCATCGCATCATGCACGGCGAGCGTCGGATTGGCTTTGTTGAAATGCTTGCCGCGCACCAGCAGCACCGTGCCGCCCAGCTCTGACACCACCTCTTCACTCGAGAGAAATTCGGATTTGGAACCATCGGGCAGCAGCATCCAGCCTGCCCCCTGCCAACGCCCGACAAGCGGCGCCAGCAGCCCCATGCGGGCAATGGACTCGGTCGGATCGGGCGCGCGATGTTGCGCGGCCAGCGGTGTGGTCAGCGTAAGCGATGCGATTACGGCCAGGGTCAATCGTTTCATCGGGTATGGCTCCGGATGGTCTACAGGTGCCCAATCCATAGCGGCCAAGCCCATGCGCGGCTTGAACGAAACGGTCACACGTCCCGGGTCGGCTGCAAATTGCTGGCGAAACGATGATCGATGGACCCAAGATACGCGATCAGCTGGCGCGGGGTGACGCCGAAGGTGCGGGCCACATGGCGGTTGAAATGCGCTTGATCGGCAAAGCCTGCATCGGCCGCAATGTGCGCCCATGCGCTGACCGGATGCGACAGCGCCATGATGCAGGCCTGCCGCAGCCGATAGATCTGCGCAAACGCCTTGGGGCTGATCCCGCTGGCAGCGAGAAACCGCCGCCGCAACTGGCGCGGGCTGATCCGAAGCGCGCCTGCCAGCCTATCGACTCGCAGGTTGGCTGGATCGGCAATGATGCGCTGCGCTGCATCGGCAACGACCGGGTCCGGCACAGGTTTGCCTACAGTAAGCGCCATGAACGACGCTGCGACATCATCGATCTGTTCGGGATCAGCGGCAAAGGTGGCGAGCGCATGCGCAAGCAGGTCGTTCGTTGCTGATGATGGCAGTGGTTGCATCTGCCCCACCAGATCGCGTGCCGCCACGGGCAGCAGCGCGGGCGCAGCCCCTGGTTGCAGGCGGATGCCCGCTGCGACCATGCCATGCACGGCGGGCACGACATGCGCATGCGAAGAAGGGCCGGTCAGTCCGCCATGCTGCCCGCCTCCGGGCAGGCAAGACATGCTGATCGACACCATGCCATCAGGCGGAATGATGTGCGAAAATTGCGCGGGATCATCGCGTTCAACAGCAAACCGCCACAAACAGACCGCCCAGGGCAGGCAGGGGTCAGGCAACGGGTATTCGGCGTAGAACATGCCGTTTGGCAGCCGGGATTCGCTTATTCCGGCAGGAAATCAGGTACTGACAGATAGCGTTCGCCGGTATCGTAGTTGAAGCCCAGCACGCGCGCATCCGACGGCAGATCGACAAGCTTCTGCGCAATCGCCGCCAGCGTCGCGCCCGATGAGATGCCGACCAGCAGCCCTTCCTCGCTTGCCGACCGCCGCGCCATCTCCTTGGCATCGGCCGGATCGACCTGGATCGCGCCGTCGATCACCTGGGTGTGCAGGTTGCCCGGGATAAACCCCGCGCCAATGCCCTGGATCGGGTGCGGGCCGGGCTGGCCGCCCGAGATCACCGGCGACAGCGTCGGTTCGACCGCATAGACTTTCAGATTTGGCCAATGCTTCTTCAGCTCCTGCGCGCAGCCGGTGATGTGCCCGCCCGTGCCCACCCCGGTGATGATCACGTCGAGCGGGCTGTCGGCGAAATCGGTGAGGATTTCCTGCGCGGTGGTGCGCACGTGCACCGCGATGTTGGCGGGGTTTTCGAACTGCTGCGGCATCCATGCGCCCGGCGTCCGGTCAACAAGCTCCTGCGCGCGCTCGATGGCGCCCTTCATGCCCTTCTCGCGCGGGGTGAGGTCAAAGGTCGCGCCAAAGGCAAGCATCAGCCGCCGCCGTTCCAGCGACATGCTTTCGGGCATCACCAGCACCAGCCGGTAGCCCTTGACTGCCGCAACCATCGCCAGACCGACGCCGGTGTTGCCCGATGTCGGCTCGATAATCGTGCCGCCCGGCTGCAATGATCCGTCGGCCTCTGCCGCCTCGATCATCGCCAGCGCGATGCGGTCCTTGATCGATCCGCCGGGGTTGGAACGCTCGGACTTGATCCACACCTGTGCATCGCCAAACAGGCGCTTGATGCGGATGTGCGGCGTGTTGCCGATGGTGTTCAAAACGGAGTCGGCGATCATGGCTTGGTCTCTCCTGCTGCGGGTGCGGCGGCGGCCAGGGCCTCACGCGCGTTCGATGGTGGGGGCGGGTCGGTCGCTTCTGGCTCGTTCGGTTCGAAACTGCGGGCAGCGCCGATCTGGGGAAACAGCTTTGCCCACAACGCCGTGATGACTATAGCACCGCCGCCGCCCGCGACAACCGCTGCCACCGGGCCGATGATCCACGCCAGCATCCCCGAAAACGCATCGCCCAGCTCGTTGGAGGCCGAGATGGTGAGCAGGGATACAGCTGACACGCGCCCGCGCTTGTCATCGGGGGTGTTCAGCTGGATCAGCGACTGGCGCACATAGACGCTGAACATGTCCGCCGCGCCCGCAATGAACAGGCATGCTATCGACAGGAGCAAGATCTTGCTGAGCCCGAAAACGATGGTCACCGCGCCGAACAGGAAAACGCTGGCCAGCATCTTGTTGCCGACGTTGACGCGGATCGGACGGAATGAGAACACGAGCGCAACCAGCGCCGCGCCTGCCGCAGGTGCCGAGGCGAGCAGCGACAGCCCCTGTTCGCCGACCTGCAAGATGTCACGCGCGAACACCGGCAGCAGCGCGGTCGATCCAGCGAGGAACACCGCAAACAGATCGAGCGTGATCACGCCCAGCACCAGCTTGTTCTGGCCCACATAGGTCACGCCCTCGATGATCTGCGAGATCGGCCCCTTGCCCTTGTCGATGATCGTACGCGGCACCTTGCCGATGGTGAACATCGCGGCGGCCGCCAGCGCGTAAAGGCTGGCGCTGACCATATAGGGCAAGGCCGGGTTGATCACATACAGCGGCCCGGCCATCGCGGGGCCGATCAGCATGCCTGCCTGCCAGGCGATTGACGACAGCGCGATCGCGGTGGGCAGCGAGGCTTTGGGCACCAGATTGGGGGCCAGCGCACCGAGCGCCGGGCCCATGAAGGCGCGCGCGGTGCCCAGCAGTATCGCGATGCCATAGAGGATCGTCAGGCTCATCAGATCATTGGCGGTAACCCAGGCGAGCGTCGCAGCGATTCCCGTCTGCGCGATCAGCACGGTGCGCGCGACAAAGCGCCGGTCCATCCGGTCCGCCACCCAGCCGACCAAAGGGGTGAGCACAAACAGCGGCGCAAACTGCAGCAGCCCGATCATCCCCAGCCGCGCCGCGCTGGCGGCGATGTCCATCGTCTCGCGCGCGATGTTATAGGCCTGCCAGCTGACGATCAGCATCATCGAATACAGCGCGAGCATCGATGCCAGCCGCACCAGCCAATAGGCACGGTAATTGGCGATCCTGAAGGGGTGCGGGGCGGCGGCAGCGTCCATGCCATGCGCGTTAGGCGAGGCCGCCATGCGCGGCAAGCAAGATGAAGTTGGCCGGGGGGATGATCGGGCTTTTGCGGGGCGTCGGCAGATTTACGCTTTTCAAGCGGGGCGTGTGGTGTCAGCAATGCGTGAATAATCCTCCCCGAGCTTGGCGCGGGGAGGATTGAACAGGGGGGCATTCATGCATTGGTCTATTAAATATCTCGCCGCCGTCTCGCTCGCCGCGTTGACCGCGTCGTGCGGCACCGCGCCGGTGGATGCACCGGTTGAAGGCACCGGGGTCGAGACAAGCTCCGAATGGGGCAAGTTCGTCGATGGCTTCCTCTCCGGATATTTTCCGCGCAACCCGGATTTCGCGGTTTATCAGGGCAAGCATGCTTTTGACGGCAAGCTGCCCGACTGGTCCGAAGCCGGGCTGGCCGACCAGATCGCGTACCTCGAAAAGACTCTTGCTGACGCGCAGGCGATGGAGACCAGCGATTTCTCGCCCGAGCAAAAGTTTGAGCGCAATTATCTGATCGCGGTGGTGGAGGGCAAGCTGTTCTGGCTCAAACAAGCCGACTGGCCGCATCGCAACCCCGCATTTTAC
>NZ_JBGTFM010000365.1:0-2386 GCF_041747255.1 Blastomonas sp.
GCAAAGCTACCCAAATCGTTTCCGGTCTGCTGGATCGCCAGCACAACGCGCTCTGCCGCATCGGGATCATCGTCGGCAATGTGGCGCAAAATCTGAAGGTAATCTGCCTTGGCGTTGTCTGACCAGACAACCTGCCTCACGGCCGGGCAGCTTTCCTTGCGCGCGCGTCGGCGATGATCTTCTGCGCTTCAGCCGTGACATCCGCATGCGGCGTCGTCCGTCCATCCGCCACATCGGCGAGACCCTGCTGGATGCCCTCAATAATAGCCAGCTCCCGGTCGACATAGGCGGATACAGCCGCAGCAGCGAGATAGGAGCGGCTGCGGTCCGTCCCCTCGGCAAGCCTTGCCAGCTTGTCGCGCACATCGAGCGGAACCCGGATCGTCATCGTCGTGCTGGTCATCAGGTGGTCCTAGTATGCATTTGTGTACAAGGTAACACAACGCCAAGCATGGGTGCAATTAATGCTGCCCCTTAGGTAAACAACGTTTTCCGGCGAACGCAGGAGTCGAGGGTGGTCACAGCGCAACGTCGCCCTGGATTCCGGGTCGATCCCGGAAAGCGCGCGTTCGGAAGCTACCCTTGCGCGTACGTCCCTCGACTTCGCTGGGGAGCTCGGGGAGGTTGTTGGGGATTGCGCACCTTACCTCCATCCGTCCGGAGCGATGTCGAGCGACATTGCGCAACGCCCTGACTGCGCCCAATCACACCGTCATCGACGTGCCACGGTAAATCCGCGCGCGGTAGCGTGAATCCTGCGCATCGGGCAGCGGCGCGCCGACCAGCAGGACTGCGCGGGCAAACCGCTTCAATTCTTCCTGGTGCTCAACCGCGTTGCGCGGTTCTTCTGAACGCACCCGCCGCGTGAGGTTGATCTGGTTGGTCGGCACGTCGTGCACCAGCCGCTCGTTTTCCACTGCCAAAGTTGCGGTGAACGCGTGCAGCGTCGTCTTGACGAAATTGGCGAGCGCGAACGCCGGTCCGCTCTGGCCGAATGGCACATCGGGCGAGACCAGCACCAGCTGGCAGCCATCGTAGAGCGACGCTTTGCGCGCAACGCGGAAATGGTGCGTGAGGTTTTCCTCGCACAATTCGCGGAACTCCTCTGCGCTCAGCATCGCGTCTTCATCGAACAACCGGTCGGGCAGGCCCGCCATCGGTGTCGAAACCACCGTGGTCGGCCTGCCGAAGTCGGTCAGCGCCTGGTCCATCGCGCCTTCGATGTCCGCGCCGCACACGCGCACCGTCACCTTGGCCGCGACATTCTCGTTGAGCAGCGCCATGACGCCTGCGCCGCCGGCATCGCTGCGGGTGAGCAACACCAGCCGCGCCACATCGAGGTCACCGATCAGGTGGTTGGCGGTCTCGGCGATATAATCGGCCAGATGCTCACCGATCACCCACACGGTCTTGCCCGCCATCTGGTCGAGCCGTTCCTGCTTGGGACTGCCGAACATTTCGCGCTCGGTGTACGAACGTTCAACGCTGAGACCGCCCGAGGGCATGAAGGTCTCACCGCTGACCGCGCGGTCGGCGAGGTAAAAGACGGTGGCCTGCGCCACTTCGCTTTCCTTGGGCATCGCGCCCAGATGCAGCTGCGAGAGCACGCCGCGCCCCACCTTGTCGGCCTCGGCGCCAATCCGGTCCTGCGGCAGATAGGGCATGTCATCGGGCGGGGTGACCATCAGCCAGCCTGTGAGGCCATCTTTCGTCCCGCTGCGCTCCTGCCAATCGGCATTCTGCAGCAGATAGCCCGCCGAGCGCAGCCGTGCGAGCAGCCGCCCGGCAATGTCGGGGGTGAGCAGATAGCGATCCCAGGTGCAGATGCCGTCGCCCTCGCGCGCCAGTTCAAGGCACAGCAGCCGCAAGGGATCAGGGGTTGAGCGGTCGTGGCTGAGATAGCCGGTATCGTTGCGCGCCAGACGCCCCAGCACATGCGTAACCTCTGCGCCCTCGCGGATCGATTCGATCACGGCGGCATAGATGGCATTGAGGCGCTTGTTTTCGAGGATCAGCCGTGCGCGGCGCAAAAACAGCCCGGGCTTGCCGCCGGTGCCCGACAGGCGGTCACCATCAACGGGGCCGGGCGCAATCGCGTTGACCTGAATCTCCGGCCCCAGAAAGCGCGAGAAGCTTTCGACCATCGCGCGTTGCCCGGCCTTCGACACCGCATAATCGGCGCGGTTGGGATAGGCGACCGCAAGGAATTTCTCGCCGCCAAAATAGCTTGAGACATTGAGGATAGAGCCCGAGCCCTGCCGCTTCATGATCGGCACGACATATTGCATCAGCAGATAGTTTGAGATGAGATTGGCATCGAGCGTCCAGCGCCACATGTCGAGGCTCATGTCGATGACCATGTCCTCCGCGCCAGCCACGCCCGCGT
>NZ_JBGTFM010000366.1:0-3888 GCF_041747255.1 Blastomonas sp.
TTGACCGCATCGACCAGATCGGGCGACACCCAGATGTGATCGAGCCTGCGCCCCTTGTCAGATTCTGACCAGTCGCGCGCGCGATAGCTCCACCAGGTATAGAGCCGTTCGGGCGCGGGATAGAATTTGCGACCGATATCGACCCAGTCGTGCGCATCCTGCATAGCTTTGAGATGGTCGATCTCAATGGCGGTGTGGCTGACGGTGTTGATCAGCGCCTTGTGGTTCCACACATCCGATTCGAGCGGCGCGATGTTGAAATCGCCCAGGATGATCGTCCGCCCGTCAAGGCCGCGCGACCATTCGGTCATCCGGGTGAGGAAATCGAGCTTCTGCCCGAACTTGGGGCTGGTATCGCGGTTGGGGATTTCGCCGCCAGCGGGCACATAAACGTTTTCAAGCCGCACAGTGCCGCCTAGCGGGCCGGTCACCAACACGCCGATGTGCCGCGCCTCGCCATTGGCCTGCCAATCGAGCCGGGCATCCTCGCTCAGCCGCACCTTGCTGATGATCGCGACGCCATGATGCATCGGCTGGCCATGCAGCTTTTGAAAATTATAGCCGAGCTGGCGGAACGGACCTTCGGGAAAATCGCGGTCGATCACCTTGGTTTCCTGAAGGCACAGGATGTCGGGCGCCTCCTCGGCCAGAAAGCGCTGCACCGATTCAAGCCGGAAGCGGACAGAGTTGATATTCCACGAAGCAATCTTGAGGGGTGCAGCCATGCGCACAGGCTCTAGACAGCGGTGCGCGCAAACCCAAGCCCAAACATGAAAAAAGCGCGCAAAAAACCCTCGTCCCGGGGGCATTGGAACGAGGGTTCTTTTTTGCGTTCGTCACGCTTGGTGAAGCCGGTGGTTCGAACGGATAACAGGGGGAACCCGATCGCCGACTTCGATGCCAGTTTTATCGCGGTCAGCCTTTCTGGCGGGTGAACGACTTTGAGAACCGCTCGCAGTTTGTCGATGCCCAAAGGCGGTTCGTCAGCGAATGCAACAAATCCGGCACGATCAGCGGCGCGGACCGGTGGTGCGGCGCGGATCGGTCCAGGCGAAGGCATTGTCGGCTACCGCAACATTATATTGCTGGCCAGACAGGCGGATGGTGGTGCGCTTGTTTTGCGAATCGAGCGCCACCCAGCCAGTCAACGACAGCCCGCCGGGCGCGGAAGCGCTGCGGATGAAGACGAGCGTGATCACCCCATATTCCGGGCGCTTGGCATCACGCACCTCAACGCTGACAACGTCGGGATCAGTGGTTTTGAGCAGCTTGCCATATCGGGTGAGATCGCGACTCGGATCGAGCAACGCACCCAGCGGCGAGTTGCGGATCGGCCAACGCTGAACCTGCTTTACCTGATAATCGATCATGGTCAGCGCTCGCCCGTCGCTGACGATCAGCAGTTGCGCGTCTTTCTGATATTCAAAGCGAATGCGGCCCGGCTGCTTGAGCGTCAGCGTCCCCGACAGCGATTGGCCGCTGCGGTCGGTTTGCACAAACTGCGCGCGCAGCGACTGCATGGCCTTCAGGTGCCGGGTGACCTGCGCGATATCGTTCGGCTGCACTGCGGCAGCCTGGCTGTAGGCGGGCTGCGGGGCTGCGAGCGGCGCTGCCAGCACAGCGGCGGACATCAGAACGGCAGCGGTCTTGGACCAGATCAACGGCATGGTTTCAGGGCTTTCAAAAGAGAAATAACGCTGAAACCGTGGGGCAAGGCGATTGAACCGGTGCTGAATTGCTGGTTCATCAGAGCCTTGCGCGGCACGATTACTTGATCTTGGCTTCCTTGAACTCGACATGCTTGCGCACGACGGGATCATATTTACGGAAGCTCATCTTTTCCGTGATGTTGCGCGGGTTCTTTTTGGTGACATAGAAAAAGCCGGTGCCTTCAGTGCTCACCAGGCGGATTTTCACAGTGGCTGGCTTCGCCATGACCGTTCCTTCGTGTCGAGATTAAATTTCAGATGGTGTCTGGTCGGACCTTGTCGCCCGCACTGACCGCCAACCTTTTATAAACACAAAGAGCGGCGCAAATCGCCGCCCCCATGAATGCGAGCGCCGCCATTGCCGCAACGGCCCCAGCTTGTCAAGCGCCCGCGCGCGCCGTTTGCAGTGCAAATCAGGCTTTTTCATATGTTAACCCTGTTGTGGCTTACTGGCCATCCACAGCAGCCATCACGCCAACCGAGCGGCGATTATAAAGGGTGTGCCATGCCGATCGATAATGCCAGCCATGATGCCAGTCGCACTGATGCGTTGACCATGGCACGCCGGCAGCTTCGGCTGCACGCGGGCCATGTGCGCGCGATTGCCCGGCACGCTCCGCCGCGCAAGCTGGCAGAGGACATTGATCGCATTCGCCGCATTGCCGACCGCAATGCCATGCCGTGCGTCAGCGATCTGGCGCATCGGCTTGAGCATCTGCTCGCGCATGGCTGGAGCCGGACGATGGCGCGCCATTATCTCGATGCCATTGACGATGCGATCGCCGCCGATACGGGGGATGCTGGAATGCGCGCCGCGCTGCTTGCCTCGGTCGCGGTGCGCGGTGCGCGCTGACGCGGGGATTTGGCGTGCATTGCCAGACCTTGTGCTAGACGTCTGAAATGGAAGCGTTCGTCACCACCCTGCTGCTGGCAGCGCTGGTCAATGCCGGAGACCGCAGTCAACTGCTATGCGCCGCGCTGGCGCTGCGCTTTGACCGCCCCGGCCAGATGATCGCGGCCATTGTGATCGCCAGCGGTATCGGCAGCGCGCTCGCAGCATTTGGCGGCGTGGTGGTGGGCACCTGGATCAGCCGCGACGCGCTGTCGCTGTTTTATGCGCTGTCGCTGCTGTTTGCCGCTGCCGGCATGCTCGCCTGGCGTCGCCCGGTCAATGTGCTTGGCGGCTGGAAGATCGGCCCGTTTCTGACCACCCTACTGGGCATCGCTATCGTGCAGCTTGGCGACAAGGGCCAGTTCATCATCGCGGCGACCGCAGCGCGCAGCCATGATGCGCTCTGGCCGCTGCTGGGCGGCTGGGCGGGCACGGTTCTGGGGCTGGTGCCCGCTGTGGTGCTGCGCGAGCGGATGGCTGAGCTGCCGCTGACAGCCATCCGCATCAGCGCCGGCATCATCATCTTGCTGGTCGGCATAACGCTTGTATTGCTGGCGTTCGGGTTGATTTGAAAGCGCTACGGCCCGCGCAAAATTTTTTGCCGATTTTTGTCGGATGCGTTCCTATATACGATGGCATCAATCATCCGACGGAAAGGAAACCCCATATGACCACCAAATCAGGTGACAATGCCGACAAGGCGCTCGCAGACGCGATGAATGGCCTGCTTGCAGACAGTTTTGCTCTGTATTTTAAGACCAAGAATTTCCACTGGCACGTTTCAGGCCCGCATTTTCGCGATTATCATTTGATGTTCGACGACCATGCCGCGCAGATTCTGGCAATCACCGATGCGATCGCGGAACGCGTGCGCAAGAACGGGTATCGCACGCTGACCTCCATCGGTGATATCGCAAAGCGTCAGACCATAGCCGACAATGATGCAGCTGACGTCCCCGCCGAAAAGATGTTGGAGGAACTGCGTGACGACAATCTGGCGTTGGTGTCCACGCTTCGCGAGGTGAAAGACCTTGCCGACCAGGCCGACGACAATGCCACCGACGGCATGATCGACGACTGGACCGACGAGGCCCAGGAACGCGCGTGGTTTCTTGCGCAAGCGCGATAAGCTTCTCGCTCTGCACCCCTAATTTTGGGGGAATGGTTGCAGGTCAGCCGCCGAAAACGTTACAATTTTGTGGCTGGCGGGCAACACCGGGCAAGAATCGGCAGCAGGCTTTGTAGCTGACATTGTGTTTGCACTAACGTGGGTTAGTTTGCGCCATC
>NZ_JBGTFM010000367.1:0-8203 GCF_041747255.1 Blastomonas sp.
CCGCGTTCGCTGGACGAGGCGCTGGCGCAGGGAGGCAGCGGCGGGCATCGCTTCGTGGTTGGGCTGGCGGACCGCGCCGCGCCGCCGCGCGCGGTCGATCTGGCCGATGTCGCACATTATCTGTGCCTGCTGCACGGCCGCTATCCGGGGCTGATCGATTATGCCGCAACCCGCAGCGCCGACCCGTCTGTCGGCCATTGGTTGACCGCCGCGTGTGAGGCCTTTGTCGGTGAGCGCGCACTGCTTGCCCGGCTGACCGTAGCCGCCGGACCCATCAGCAGCACGCCGGGCCAGGACCGATGCACGCCTGCGATCATCAACCTGCGCGGCGCGCTCAATGCGCTGTCGCAATCGGATCGTCAGGGCTGCGCCATCGGCGCGGCATTTGCGCTCGCCATCGACTGGCAAACGATCCGTCCCGCGCTCGATCGTATCGCTGCGCGCACCGGACTGGACCCGCGCGAATGCACCCTGCCCGACGCTGCCGAAACCCGCGCCCTGGCGGCGCAGATTGGCAGCGAGCCGATGATCGGTCGCGCCATCGCCTTTGGCGCATCGCAGATGCTGCTCCAGCACCGCCAGTTCTGGGACATGCTGGATGAGCGCGCGCAGAGCCGTCGCACCCTCGACGGCCTTTGACGCTAACGTAAAGCAAATGTTCCGCTGAACGCTTGCCAAGCGGTCTCCTGCCCCCTATCGCTTAACCGAACAGTTAACCGGCGACAGCGAGGCTCCCCCATGCGTTTTGAAGGCACCAGCGACTATGTGGCAACCGATGATCTGAAGGTTGCGGTCAATGCTGCCGTCACCCTTCGCCGCCCCTTGCTGGTCAAGGGCGAGCCCGGCACCGGCAAGACCGTGCTGGCCTATGAGATAGCCCGCGCCGCCAACGCGCCGCTGATCGAATGGAACATCAAGTCGACCACCAAGGCACAGCAGGGCCTGTATGAATATGACGCGGTGGCGCGGCTGCGCGATGGCCAGTTGGGCGATGAGCGCGTCCACGACATCGCCAACTACATCAAGCAGGGCAAGCTGTGGGAGGCGTTCACCGCGCCCGAACTGCCCGTGCTGCTGATCGACGAGATCGACAAGGCCGACATCGAGTTTCCCAACGATCTGCTGCAGGAACTCGACCGGATGGAGTTCTTTGTCTACGAAACCAAGCAGCTGGTGAAGGCCAAGGAACGGCCCATCGTGGTGATCACATCGAACAACGAGAAGGAACTGCCCGACGCATTCCTGCGGCGCTGTTTCTTCCATTACATCAAGTTCCCTGATCGCGAGACGATGAAGGCGATCATCGACGTCCACTTCCCCGGCATCCAGACCATCTTGGTGCAGAAGGCGCTGGAGATATTCTATGACGTGCGCGATGTGCCCGGCCTTAAGAAAAAGCCCTCGACCAGCGAGCTGCTCGATTGGCTGAAGCTGTTGCTGCACGAAGACATGCCGCTTGAGGTGCTGCAATCGCGCGATCCCAGCAAGGCGATCCCGCCACTGCACGGCGCGCTGCTGAAAAACGAGCAGGACGTCATGCTGTTCGAACGCCTCGCCTTCATGACCCGCCGCAACGGTTGAGCCTGGACGGCCCGCTGCGAGTGAGTTGAGGCAGGCGTTCCGGTTACAACCGTATTGCGAGCAATAATGCCAAGGCGTTCTGTACAACCTCCGCTTGCTTCCGGCTTGCCGGATAAGGCATGAATGCAAGTGGGGGGATTGCTTATGAGATTCGGAATATCAGTGATCGCAGCTTTGCTATTGATAGGGGCTACGCGACCGGATTATCCGGGAATGATCCGGGCACTCGGACAAACAGTCGCCGACAATTTTTACGATCCGCATATGCGAGGGCTCGACTGGGCAAGGGTTACTGATCAGTATGCCCTCCGTGCCAAGGCGGTGCGCGACGATGCCGAGTTTAAGCGGCTCGCGAATGAGATGATGAAACGCTCAAGGCGTCACATAGCGACGTTTACGCGCTAACCTCCACCGCACCCCAAGCTCGCCCGCCAATGGTCCTGGAGGGAGACGTAATCGTCGAGGTGGCCGCGCTATCGCACGCTCGGGCCCAGGGGCTGCGGCCTGGTTTTCGATTGCTTGATGAAACGACGCTGCCGGGGATTCTCTCAACATCAGCACAAGTGCGCGTTCTGGACTGCGGGGGACGAGAGCCGACGATTATGGCTCGAAGGGAGGCAGCCGGGTGGCCTCCGCCAGAGCCGAGCTTTCACTGGCAGCGGATCAGGACGGCTCCAGGCAAGACACTGGGCTACCTTCGGATCGACGCATTTGACGATGACGGCGCGACACTGGCTGATCAAGCCATGTCGACACTAAAGAACACGGCAGGGCTTGTGATCGACCTGCGCGCAAACCAAGGTGGCAACGCATCGGCGATGCGGCTGGCGAGCTACTTCACCGGCGAGGCAGCGCCTGGCCTGATCCTGCTCGGTCGAGATTATTTACAGCGGCTCGGCCACACCCCGACGCCGGCAGAAGCCCGCGCAGCACCGCGCGCTGATCGTATCTACACGTCGGCCCAAGTTGGGGCGGCATTGAAGGATAATGGCGGGGCAGCCGCCCTATGGACCGAAGATCTGGCAGACAGGCGGTATGACAGACCTGTGGCGATATTGATTGGGCCTGAAACAGCTAGCGCGGCAGAGGGATTTGCTTGGGTCATGAAGCTCCGAAGCAAAGCAACGCTGGTTGGACGGCGCAGTCAGGCCGCCTTGCTTAGCGCAGATCGCCTCGAGTTTGCGCCGGGCTGGCAAGTGCGAGTGCCCACCGCTGGAGTTTGGGCTCCCGACGGAAAAGACTATGGTGATCGTGCAATTGAGCCAGATGTAGAGGTGCCCGTGGATGCAACTGCACTATGCGACGGACGCGATCAGGCGCTTGAAAGGGCACTTGCAATAGTGTCCGAGCCTTAGGTAACCGGCTTTAGGCGCAACCATTTAGGTTTTTACATACAGGCGCATGCATGTTGGACGTATGCCTACATTCCAACCCGTATCCGTCGTCAAGCCAGACCCTGCCGTCTCCCCATCGTCGACGCGCCTTACGCGCGACTGATCTTTCCACATCACCGGATGTAGGCGAGTTCGAAATTGCCCCAGTAGCGGCCGTTGATCCACAGCGGCACGAAGATGTTGCGCAGCACCTGCGGGTGGCCGGATACCGTTTCGAACCGATAGACTGCGGCATAGAAGGCTTCATCGCGGCGGCGCACGGCCTCGGCGGTTGTCTTGTCGAGCAGCTTCAGCCGGTTGCGTGAATGCGCCATGTCGTGCGCGGCATCGCCCGTGGGCGGTTCGCTGCGGATGCTGAGGTGCGTGGGCAGATAGCCGTCCTGATTGGTGATGACCGCCGAATGCGTGATCATCTCGGGGCTGTCATAGCGATCAAGGATGGGCTGGATATGCGTATCGGCCCAGGTGTTGAATGCGTTGTCATAGCGGTCGAGCCCCGGCTCACCGCGCGGCGTATAGGTCCGGTCAAACAGTTCCGCATTGGTCAGGCTGCCATCGCGCAACGCCGCTTCGATCAGCGCCTTGACCTCGTCACGCCCCGCCAGCGCGATATCGAGAAAGCCGTTGTCGGCATGTGACAGCCCGGTGTGCAACAGCTGGTTGAACATCAGGTTGGTGGTGTCCTCCAGCTCCTCGGTGCTGCCCAAAGCCAGTTCAAGCTGATCACTGCATCCGCGCACATCGCCCATAAATGCAAACAGGTTGTCGTAAAGCTCGCCCGAATTGGAACGCACCCCGGCGCTCGAATCGGCGATGGCATCGGTTTTGCGGTCGACCTCCTCAACCAGTTCGCTGGCGGTTCTGATCGACTGGTTGATGGTTTCGAAATGGCGCTGGGCATTGCGGCTCTGTTCGACGCCTTTTTCGACCTGACCGACGAAGCGCCCCGCCTCAACCCCCAGCGACAGCATTGTCGTCGCGATCTGGTCGGTGGCCTGGCGGGTATCCTGCGCCAGTTTCTTGACCTCGGCAGCCACCACCGCGAACGTGGCGCCAGCCGCCCCTGCCCGCTCGGCCTCGATCGCAGCGTTCAGCGCCAGCATGTTGGTCGACCGCGCGATCGAATCGATGGTCTGGCTGGCGGTGCGCACATCATCCATGGCCCCGGCAAACCGGGCGACATCTTCGCCAAGGCCGATGATCAACGCGATCAGATCTTGCAGCTCCGCGGCCGAAGAGCGCATGGTTTCTGCGCTGGTCGCAAGGTTCACCCGCGCGGACTGGCTCAATTGGTGTGCTGTGTGGGTGGCAGTAACCACCTGTTCCTGCTCGACGGCCAGGTTGTGGGCGATCTGTTCAAGATCGGAGCGCTTTTCGCCCAGCAGGCTCATGCGCTGGCGCACATCATGCAGGATGCCCGCAACCTGGCTGCAGCCAATCACCGACTGGCCGCAACTCTCGGCCATCTGCTGAATGGCCTGACCTTCCGGTACCAATTTTTGGTTGCGCTGCATGTAGCCCCGTTCTCGAGAGAATGACCTGATATCGCTAACCCAACATGGTTAACGCGGCGTAAAGTGCAGCGTGCAAGGCGCAATCGCTTGCCAGATCGCCTGTGGCAGGGCATCGTTTCCACTAACGTTAACGTAAAGGCTGTGCCCATGTTTTTCTCGTTCATGGATGAACTGCGCAGCGCCGGGATTGCGGTGTCGCTCAAAGAGCACCTGCTGCTCCTTGAGGCGCTGCAACGCGACGTGATCGACCGCAGCACCGAGGAGTTCTACTATCTCTCGCGCGCCACGCTGGTGAAGGATGAAGGCCTGCTCGACCGGTTCGACCAGGTGTTTGCCAAGGTGTTCAAGGGCCTTGAGATGACCTTTCAGGGCAATGATACCGCGACCATTCCCGAAGACTGGTTGAAGGCGGTGGCCGAGAAGTACCTGTCTGAAGAGGAGATAGAGAAGATCAAGGCGCTGGGTTCCTGGGAAGACATCATGGAGACGCTGAAGAAGCGGCTGGAGGAGCAGGAGAAGCGCCATCAGGGCGGCAACAAATGGGTCGGCACCGGTGGCACCAGCCCCTATGGCAACTCCGGCTACAACCCTGAAGGCGTGCGCATCGGCGGCGAAAGCAGGCATGGCCGGGCGATCAAGGTGTGGGAGAAGCGCGAGTTTCAGAACCTCGATGCCACCCGTCAGCTCGGCACCCGCAACATCAAGGTCGCGCTGCGCCGCCTGCGCCGCTTTGCCCGCGAAGGCTCTGCTGAAGAGCTCGACATCGACGGCACCATCGACGGCACCGCTCGCCAGGGCTGGCTCGACATCCGGATGCGCCCCGAGCGGCACAATGCGGTCAAGCTGCTGCTGTTCCTGGATGTCGGCGGATCGATGGACCCGTTCATCAAGCTGTGCGAGGAGCTGTTCTCAGCTGCCACCGCCGAGTTCAAGAACCTCGAGTTCTTCTACTTCCACAACTGCCTTTACGAAGGCGTGTGGAAGGACAACCGCCGCCGGTTCACTGAGCGCACCCCGACCTGGGACATCCTCCACAAGTACGGGCACGACTACAAGGTCATCTTCATCGGCGATGCATCGATGAGCCCCTATGAGATCAGCCATCCCGGCGGGTCGGTCGAGCACTTCAACGACGAGTCAGGCGCGGTGTGGATGCAGCGCGTCGCCAACACCTATCCCGCAACCGCCTGGCTGAACCCTGTGCCGGAGGACCAGTGGGGCTATTCACAGAGCGTGCGGATGATCAAGGACCTGGTCAACGACCGCATGTATCCGCTCACCCTCGAAGGACTCGACGATGCGATGCGCGAGCTAGGCCGCAAGCACGGGCACTGACGACTGATGGCGACACCCCGACTTGCTGCCGGCCGAAGGCACCCGACCGGGTGTCAACACCGCCTACTTTGGCGCACCCATCCGCGCGTTGCTGGAGAGGTAGTCGCCATAGTTGGCGATGAAGCTCTCCACCACCATCGAGACCTCCTCGGCGGCATAGGTGTCGGCTTCGGCTTTCTTGCCGCCGTATTGCATCTCAGACTTGACCATCGCGCCGGCAAAGGCTTCGCGCTGTGTGGCGCAGGCTTCGCGTGCGTCCTTGGTGAAGGCTGAGACCGGCTTCTTGGCCTCAAGGCTCTCGTTGGTGTAGCTTGTCAGGCAGTCGTTATAGGTCTTGCGCGTGGCGTCCACCGGATCACCCTGCGTCATCGCCATGGCCATGGCCGCGATCAATGTCAGACTCATGTCATCACTCCCCAGTGGCAGGGTGCGTGACGCCCCTGCATTGCCGTCACATGACGTTTCTGTGACACAACCGCATTTACGCCTGTCCGAGGCGCTTTACCACTGGCTTTGATGTCAACTCATCGGATTTGCGCGCCGCCCTTGACCACCGCCGAGACCGTCTCGAGCACCGTCACATCGGCCAGCGGATCGCCCTCAACTGCGATCAGATCAGCAAAGCGGCCCACCGCGATGCTGCCGACATCGGCTGACTTGCCCAGCGCCTCGGCCGCGTTGACCGTCGCGGCGCGGATCGCCTCGATCGGGCTCATGCCGTATTCGACCATCACCCGGAACTGGCCGGCAGCGGTCGCGTGCGGCATCACGCCAGCGTCTGATGCGAACACCATCCGCACCCCGGCACGGTGCGCCTTGCGGAAGTTGTCGCGCTGGATCTGGGCGATCTCGCGGTCCTTGCGCAGGTTGTCCTCCAACACGCCGTTCCTGGCGCCTTCGGCCTGAGTGTAGTCGGTGTTGAAGATGTCCATCGCGAACCACACCGGGCGCTGGCGCTCAACCGCCAGCCGGATGCCCTCGTCATCGACCAGACTGGCGTGCTCGATGGTGTCAATCCCGGCGCGGATCGCCGCCTTGATGCCCGCGCCGCCGTGCGCATGCGCTGCGACCTGCAGCCCCCATTGGTGCGCCTCATCGGCAATCGCGCGCAGCTCCTCTTCTGACAACTGCTGCTGGCCGGGTTCAGTGTTGCGTGAGAACACCCCGCCGGTCGCGCAGACCTTGATCACCTCGGCCCCGTATTTGCGCTGCTCGCGCACCTTCTGGCGCAGTTCGACCACGCCATCGCCCACCGCGACTGATTTGGCGGCGTAGGAGGGCGGCAGATAGGTCTGGTCGCAATGGCCGCCGGTCGCGCCCAGCGCATGCGCGGCAGGCACGATGCGCGGGCCCGTCGCCCAGCCCTCGTCAATCGCCTGCTTGAGCGCGACGTCGTTGTAGCCATCCGACCCCACGTTGCGCACCGTGGTGAAGCCCGCGCTGAGCATCGCCTGCGCATTGGCGACGCCGACCACGGTCCAGAACCGGTCGGTGAACTGCAGGCTGGAGTAGCCACCATAGCGCGGCGAGCCATCGAGATGGACGTGCATGTCGATCAGCCCGGGCAGCAGCGTCTTGCCCGAGAGGTCGATGTGGGTGACGTCCGATCCCCAGCGCACCGTGCGCGCATCGGCGATCGAGGTGATGCGCCCGTTCTCGGTGAACACCGCCGGGTAATCGATCACCTTGCCGGTGGTGACATCGACCATGCGCGCGGCGGTGATCACGCTGCGGGTCGGCGCGGCCTCCTGCGCGAGGGCGGGCGTGGATACGGCCCCCAGAGCCGCGGCGAGTGTCAACACCGATGGACATAGTTTACGCAGTTTACACAGTCCAGAACCCAAGAAACCGCCCATATTGCTTACCCCTGTCATGGCACCCCGCGCGGACCCCCTGGGATCGCGTCGCTTCGCTGCCAGTCTGGCACGATGCGCGGGTGCAGGACAGTCTTTTCAAGCGCTTGGCGTTCATTCAAGAAACTCCTGCGGCTCGGGGATGCGGTTGAACGCGATCTTGGCGCCCGAAAAACTGCGCCCCTCGGACGGCACGACGCCGATCAGCACGGTGTCGCGCCCGTAGCGCGTGTTCAGCCGGTCCATCGCGCACGACAGGGACAGGCTGCGCCCCGCCTCCTCGCGGCTGCGCTCCGCCCCGGTCAGATCAGCAAACAGATCGGGCTGGACCTTGCCCTCGGGCTGTAACCGGCCCAGCGTCACCCCCACTTTCTGGATCGGCGCGCCCGCCAGCGGCGTCACCAGCTGCTGCCAGAGCGCATCGAGCACAGCAAGAAACGCCGGGCTGTCCTGCGCCACCTGCAGCGCGGCATCGGCGTGCAGCCGCCGCCCGTCGACCAGCTTGACCGAGAGCGACAGCACGCCC
>NZ_JBGTFM010000368.1:0-1733 GCF_041747255.1 Blastomonas sp.
TGGATGATCAGATGCGTGCCCGCACATCACCGCTGGGGCGCGGCAATCCTCATCGTTTTCCTCTTCTACTACGTGGGATCGCTATTGGGGAACGCGATCGGGCTGCCCTATCCCGCAACGCTTGATCCAGGAGTATCGCTGCGCCCGCTGCGCGGTTTTCTTCCGTTTCTGGTGTTGCCGTTCTTCGTGCTGCTGTTGCGTCGCATCCTGCTTGACCGGAGCGCCGCGGCGGCAGTCTGGCTGGGTCTGATCGCGGGGGTGGGGCTGCTGTGGTCAAACGATGCGGGTATCCCGCTGGTGCTGGCGCTCGCACTTGGCCTTGTCATGGCGCTGCATCATCGCATTGTCCTGCTTGTGAAAACGCTTGGCCTGTTCGCAGCAGGCACGGTGGCTTCGGCCGGTGCGGTGCTGATGTTGGTTACGCAGGGCGAGCCAGCGGGCTGGCTGCAATACAATTTCAACGATGTGGCCGGTGACCAGTTCTGGTTTTTCGCCCCGTGGGATCGCAGCTCGCGTATTCTGAGCCTGACAGACCTGCCCAATATCCTGCTCCATAGTGGACTGCTGCCCACCGTCAGCCTGATGCTGCTCACCGGCTGTGTGTTGTGGGCCATGGCCGCGCGCTTGCGGAAACGCGGTTCGCCGGTGCGAACGAGCGCCTTTATCTTTGTCGGCGCGAGTGTCATCGGCACCGCGCTGATCCCGCAGATTGGTGGCCACATCGGTGCGGAATACAACGCCAACACCTTCGTGCTGGGCATCTGTGCGCCGCTGATCATTGGCCAGCGCGCCCTGCTGCGAAGGGTTAAACCGGTGCTGCGCAACGCCTTCCCGACAAAGACCGCCGTTGGCATTGGCGTAGCCGTTTGCGTGGCGGCGCTGGCAATGGTGGGGCTTGAGGCAAGACGCTTTGCGGCGGTCTGGGCGAATACCGACCGCACCGCATATGATGCCGCTCTCGGCTTCCACGTAACGCCCGAATATGCGGCGGATCTGGCGGCAATGCGGCAACTGGCGCGGGCGTGGGACGCACAAGGCATCCCGCAGGATCGCCGCTTGCTGTCGGTCTATACCTCGCCGCTGGATATTGCTGCCGGGGTGGAGAGCCCGCAGCCGGTTGGCTCGTTGATCCATGCGCTGGGTTCGCAAAATCGCGCGGCCTACACTGCGCTGGTTGCAGAGCAACAAGTCGCTGCTGTCACTACCATCGCGCCCGATTACAGCGGCTGGGAAGGCTGGATCACCCGCGCCAACTGGCCGTTTTTCGAAAGCTTGAGGACCCAATACCGCCCGATGGCGCGGACCGACCAGAATGTGCTGTGGCTGCCTTCACCCAGTAGTGACCCGCTTGGCGAGGCGCGATGCGCGGTTGCCCCGGTCTCCGCAAGCAGGCTGCGCGTGACGATCACCGGGGCGCAGGAAGGCACGGCTTCGGTCCGCATAGAGCGCAGCGGGGCCTATGCAACGGGGCGCTCTGCAGTGCTGACCGTAATCGAGAATTCCCCTTACACTCGTGCGCCAAGCGGTCGTGCGTGGAGGGATTTTCCGCGCTACAGCGTCGCCAATGATCGGATCGTTTCGGTGCCTGCCCCAGTTGAGTTAGGCGATGTGACCGAGTTGACGCTGGAAGTGCTCGACGGGTCGGTGATCGGCGCCGCTGAATGTTCGGCACAGATCTTTCCCCCGATCGACTTCGGTGCCCTTCCCAGCCTTGCCGCTGGCTTCGACGCCTA
>NZ_JBGTFM010000369.1:0-5860 GCF_041747255.1 Blastomonas sp.
CGGGTTTTTCTCGCGCTGTTCGATGCCGCCGGGGCCGAAGCTGAGCTGACGCGCGCGCTAGAACTCGGCGCGAACCGCGACATCGTGCGCGCGCTGATGGCCGAGGCCCTGCTGCTCCAGAACCGCGCCGATGCGGCGCTCGAATGGATGAGCGGGGGGTCCGTGCCAATTTCCGACGCGGCCTATGCCGCGCGCACTTTGGGCCGCATCCATATGGCGCTGGGCGACACCGCCCGCGCCCGCAGCGCGTTTGACCAGGCGCTCGGCTTTGCCCCCGATGATTCGATGCTGTGGACTGATATCGCCCGGTTCCGCAGGTTCGCCGCCGATCAGGCAGGCGCTGCTGACGCCACAACCCATGCGGTTGAGCTTGACCCCCGCAACGTCCGCGCGCTGCAACTGCGCGGCGAGCTGATCCGCAGCCAGTTCGGTCTCGCGGCGGCACTGCCCTGGTTTGAACGCGCGCTGGCGATCGACCCGAATGATGTCAGCGTGCTTGCCGAATATGCCGCGACGCTGGGCGACATGGGGCGGATGCGCGACATGCTGAACGCGGCGCGGCAGATCGTTGCGTTGCAGCCGACCAACCCGCGCGGCTATTTCCTGCAGGCGGTGCTCGCGGCGCGCGCGGGCGAATATAGCCTCGCCCGAAACCTCATCCAGAAGACCGGCGATGCGCTGTCGGATGTGCCCGCAGTGATGCAGATCGAAGGCGTGGTCGAATTCCAGCTGGGCAATTATCGCAAGGCGATCAACCGGTTTGAACGGCTTGCCGATGCGCAGCCGCACAACCGGCGGGCAGCAGAGCTGCTTGCCCGCGCGCTCTATGCCGAAGGCGAGCATGAATTGCTCCTTTCGCGGTTCCGCACCACTGCTGATCGCGGCGGCGCAAGCGCCTATCTGCTCACTTTGGTGGCACGCTCGCTCGAAGCGATCGGCGATGGCCAGGCCGCGACAGATTATCTGGCGCGCGCCGCCAATCCTGATCTGGCACCGCTGATCATCCTCAATGAAAATGATCAACGCTGGCAGTTGGCGCAGGCAGCGGGCGCCGCGCCAGGCAATGCACAGATGGTCATCCCCTATATCCGCGCGCTGGTCGCCGAGCGTGATTTTGAAGCGGCCACCCGGCTTGCCGAACCGCTGGCCGCCGTCAGCCCCGGCGTGCCCGACGCACAACTTCTGCTGGGCGATGTCTATCTGGCATCCGGCGCACCTGCGAGAGCGCTGCCGTTTTATGAGCGCGCCGCTGCCCTGTCGCTGTCAGAGCCGGTGGTGCGCAGGCTGGTCGTCGCCTATAGCGAAACCGGGCGTGGCGACGATGCCAATGCCGTGCTTGTGCGCCTTGTCGGCTATAGTCCTGCGCATACCGGTGCGCTGAGGCTACTCGCCAATGCTTATATCGATACAGGCAACTGGGCGCAGGCGAGCATTTTGCTGAAAGGCTTGCAGGCACGACTGGGCAACAATCAACCCGTTTTGCTGACAGATCTTGCGCTGGCCGAGGTGCGGATGGGCAGACCCGCTGATGCGGTGCGCCATGCGCGGCTTGCCTATCACGTGCAGCCCGGCAATGCGCTCGCCACGCACATACGCGGGCTGGCGCAGAGCGAGGCCGATGGCAATGCGATGGTCGCGGTGGAACTGCTGGAAAAGGCAAAGAGCCTGAACCCCCGCAACCCGTGGCTGCGCTATCATCTGGCGCGGGCCTATGCAGAGGCGGGCAAGAACAGTCAGGCGGTGAGCGCACTGCGCGCCTCGCTCAGCCTCGGTGCATTTCCTGAACGCGCACAGGCCAGCGCAATGCTGCGGGCATTACAACCGAGCGGCTGAGGGTGAGGTCAGGCCTCCTCGCCTGCCAGCAGGTTTGCCGGTGACAGGCCAATGCGCTGCATCTGACGCAGCACCGGCGGCCAGACATTCTTGAGGAAATCATCGCGTTCCAGCGTCCGCAAGCGTTCGGTCGCGCCCTTGGCGACATACATGCCGACCCCGCGCTGCACCTCGACCAGACCCTGATCCTGAAACATCTGATAGGCCTTGGCAACGGTAAGCGGATTGGCGTGCTGCTCGGCGGCAAAGGCGCGCACAGAGGGCAAAATGTCGCCTTCAGCAAACTGCCCGTCGAGAATGGACGCTGCAATAATGTCGCGCAGCTTGAGGTATACGGGTTTCGAAGTATCTGCCATCACTGCATCACTGCCATAATACAGCGCGGCAGGTCAAGCACATTCAATCCGGGGCTATGTTGCGCAGCAAATGTGCGGGATTTCAGGCCACTGGCCCCGGCCAGAGGCTGAACACGCTGGCGATATCCGGGCGCGGCCGTTCTTCCAGCGTCTGGCTGGGCGATCCGATGAAAACAAAGCCCGCGATGCGTTCGGGCGCTGCGCCAAACTGATCGCGCACCGCGTCGCTATACGCGGGCCAACCGGTGATCCAGCCGCCAACAAATCCCGCCGCATGCGCCGCGTGCAGCAGGTTCATCACAAATGCTCCCGTCGACAACTCCTGCTCCCATAGCGGAATCTTGCTGGTTGCTTTGGGGCTGTGCAGCACCACCAGCAGCGCGGGCGCGTAATGTGCGAAGCTCTCCATCGCCTCGATCTCCAGCCGGCCCGCTTCGGGCTTCTCGGCGCGATAGGCGGCGGCCAGCAGGTCGGCGAGCGCGTCGCGCTGACCGGCGGCAACATGCACCACGCGCCACGGGGCAAGCTTGCCATGATCAGGGGTGCGCGATGCGAGCGCCACCATCGCCTGCAGGGCGTTTTCATCGGGTCCGGGTGCCACAAGGTCACGCGGACGGCCCGACCGGCGGCTCGGCAGATAGCGGGCCAGGCTAGTCAAATCATTGAATTCGTGCATTTTCTGGTTCCAGCAAGACAGGGAAACGGGCAAAGATGGTATCGATTGAAACAAGGCGCTTCACAGGCCCGCGTTTTTGGTTAGGTTGTCGCGCTTGGCAAGCCGGTCAAGGGGCGGACCGGCTTTGATACGCACGGGAGATATGCGACAATGGCCAGCGGCTATGCAATGAGCGGCGATGCAAAGGGCACGTTTCTGGGACATCCCAAGGGGCTATACGTACTGTTCTTTGCAGAAATGTGGGAACGTTTTTCATATTACGGCATGCGCGCGCTGCTGATTTTCTACCTCACCAAACACTGGCTGTTTTCTGACGAAAAGTCTGGGGTCATCTATGGCGCCTACACCGCGCTGGTCTACATCACACCTGTTCTGGGCGGCTATCTGGCAGACCGATATCTGGGCCAGCGCAAGGCGGTGACCTTTGGCGCGGTTCTGCTGACCTTCGGGCATTTCCTGATGGGATTTGAAGGCAGCGGCGGGCAGGATCCCGCCTCGCTCAACATCTTCTGGTTGGCTTTGGCGTTCATCATCGTCGGATCGGGTTTTCTGAAGGCGAATATCTCGGTGATCGTCGGCCAACTCTATCCGCGCACCGATGTGCGCCGCGATGGCGCCTACACGATCTTTTACATGGGTATCAATCTAGGGGCCTTCCTCGGTTCGCTTGCCTGCGGTTATCTCGGCGAAGTGTATGGCTGGTCCTATGGTTTTGGCGCAGCCGGGGTCGGCATGCTGCTTGGCCTTATCGTGTTCATCATTGGCAAGCCCTATCTGTGCGGACGCGGCGAATCGCCCGATCCGGTCGCGCTCGCCACGCCGGTGATGGGCATCAAGAAGGAATGGCTGCTCTATGCCATCGGCGTTGCCGCCGTGCTCGGCATCTGGGTGATGATCCAGTATCAATCGTTGGTCGGCTGGGCTTTGCTCGTCGCCGGGATCATCCTCGTCGGCTATGTCCTGCTGACCGCCGTGACCAAACTGGCGCCGCACGATCGCGACCGGATTTTCGCCGCGATGTTCCTGATCCTCGGCTCTATCCTGTTCTGGGCGTTGTTTGAGCAGGCAGGCTCGTCGCTCAACCTTTATACGGATCGCTATGTTGATCGTGGCGGGGTGCCTGCGTCGGTGTTCCAGTCGGTCAACGCGATGTACATCGTGCTGCTCGCGCCGCTGTTCGCCATCGTATGGACCTGGCTTGGCCGCAAGGGTCTTGAGCCTTCCGCACCTGCCAAATTCGGCCTCGCGATGATCCAGCTGGGCGGCGGCTTTCTCGTGCTGGTGGCAGGCGCAGCGGCAAGCGGTCTGGGCGTGCCCACCCCGGTGCTGTTCATCTTCCTGATCTACCTGCTGCACACCACCGGAGAGCTGTGCCTGTCCCCGGTTGGCCTCAGCGCGATGAACCGTCTGGCCCCGGCGCACATGGCCTCGCTGATCATGGGCACGTGGTTCTTTGCTTCGGCTGCCGGTAACTTCGTTGCCGGGCTGATCGCGGGGGCCACCGGATCGGAAGCGGCAAGCGGCGAAGGTGCAGGGCAGCAGACGGTGCTGGATGTTTACTCAAACATCGGCTGGATCGCGATTGGCGTCGGCGTTGCCGTGCTGGTCATTTCCCCGCTGATCAAGAAGCTGATGCACCTCGATACGCTGAAAGATGCAGAGCCGCTCGCGGGCGAGGCAGAGCTTGGTGAGAACCAGGCCGCTGGCGTGCATCCGGCTACGCGCGGCGTTTAACAAAGGTTTTTGGCTAGTGCGGTGGAGGGGGAATGGAGGCTGCACTTTTCTATGCCGCATCGGTGGTCGACCGGGTTATCGCCGATCTGCCTATATGGATTGCTTCAGTCGCCGCCGTCGTTACATCGGTCATAGCAGCGTATCAGCTTTCGCGGATTAGCGAAGCCAACGTTAATGCGACCAAAGTTGCGCGAGCGAGCCTGATTTTGGAAATTGACGCCATGTTTGAGGGCGGCGACGTGCTGGAATCGCGCAAGGTCATCCGCACTTTGCGGAATAAATGCGTTTTCGTTGCGCGGGCTCAAATCGATGAAGAGGTAAACCAAGGCCGAGTCTATGACAGCCAAGGGCGCAAGTCCGCAGAGTATGCCCTCAGCTGCGAGATTTTCTCGCAACAGCTCGACTATCTTCTTGGTCGTTATGTGAGCGTCAACAAGCGCATCGACCCGGCTTCGAGTCGCATGGCGAATGACGACAAATCAGTCGAAGCGGACATTTATTCTCGCTACATGCGCCTGCCCTATTGGCTCGAAACCGTAGCCATGTTGACGAGCCAAGGATTGCTGCCGCAGAACGAGGTATTTGAGCTATACGATGAACTCTACGCAGGTATCATGCCTTATTTCCTCAAACATATTGAGAACCGGCGGGTTGAGGGTGCGCGACAGAACCCCAATTTTCTGATCTTTGCGACCAATATGATTGAACCTGCCAAACAGTGGCGACAGCAAAAACGCGAGTCGAGATTAGCTGTTAAAGGTGCTCGGTAAGGCGTGACAGGGCAGCCTTGATAAACCGGGATCAGATACCTTCTTTATTGCTCATCTTTTCATCCTGACAGATCCACATCAAGCGCACACACACTATCTAGGCCCTGCAACCCTATATGGCAAGGGTAAAGCAATGGTTTAAAACGCCAATCACATGAGTGGGTCCGTGTTTGACAGGGCAATCTGGATGTGTGACCAAGATCAACAGGCAGGATCCGGGGTAATGATGAAACAGTCAGCTATTGCAATGTTGTGCTTCGCAGTCGTCGGCTGCGCCAATACGGCTTCGTCTGACGGGCCGTCCACGGCGAGCAGCACCAGCGCATCCAGAACGCGCGTCAGCTTCAACGAGAACCCCTATCCCAGCACGTACCACCCCTATGGCGGCACGGCGACCGCGATCCGCAACGTCACGATCTTCGATGGCGAGGGTGGGCAGATCGATAATGGCGTGGTGTTCTTCTCTGACGGCAAGATCACCGCAGTCGGCG
>NZ_JBGTFM010000370.1:0-1809 GCF_041747255.1 Blastomonas sp.
GTGGTATGGGCGGCAATTGCCCGTTTTCAGCCAGCGACGGCGGCGTGCGCTCGTTGCTCGGTCGCACCAATCGCGACTGGTGGCCCGATGCGCTTCAGCTCGACATCCTGACACAGAACGGCAGTTCGCCCGATCCGATGGGGCCTGACTTTGATTATGCCGAATCATTTCAGCAGCTCGATTACGCGGCACTCAAGGCCGATCTCAAAGCGCTAATGACCGACTCACAGCCCTGGTGGCCGGCGGATTATGGCCATTACGGGCCGTTCTTCATCCGCATGGCCTGGCACTCAGCCGGCACCTATCGCACC
Organism: Blastomonas sp.; assembly: GCF_041747255.1. Taxonomy (GTDB): domain Bacteria; phylum Pseudomonadota; class Alphaproteobacteria; order Sphingomonadales; family Sphingomonadaceae; genus Blastomonas. The sequence continues at coordinate 312 of NZ_JBGTFM010000370.1, forward strand.
GCAGACGGGCGCGGTGGATCGAGCAGCGGACAGCAGCGCTTTGCACCGCTCAACAGTTGGCCAGATAACGGCAATCTCGACAAGGCCCGCCGCCTGTTGTGGCCGATCAAGCAAAAGTATGGCAAGCACATCAGCTGGGCAGATCTGTTCATCCTTACCGGCAACGTTGCGATCGAATCTATGGGCGGCCCGGTGTTCGGCTTCGGCGGCGGTCGCGCTGACGTCTTCGAGCCGGAACGCGATGTCTATTGGGGCACCGAGGAAGCCTGGGTTGATGATGGCGCACAAACCCGCATCCAGCCGGACAAGGGCTGGGATCTCGAACACCCGCTCGCCGCGATCCAGATGGGGCTGATCTATGTCAACCCCGAAGGCCCGGGCGGTAACCCAGATCCCTTGCAATCAGCGCGCGACATGCGGCTGACCTTTGAGCGGATGGCAATGAACGACGAGGAAACCGTCGCGTTGACCGCAGGTGGTCATGCCTTTGGCAAGGCGCATGGTGCTGCGCCTGCCGATTCATTGAGCGGTGCGCCTGAAGCTGAAGCCATGGAGCTGATGGGCTTTGGCTGGGCAACCGATGCCGAGCATATCAGCAACGGCCACATTACTACATCAGGAATCGAGGGTGCCTGGACGCCCAACCCCACCGCATGGGGCGGCGACTATTTTCGGCTGCTATTTAAATATGACTTTGAGCTGGTCCGTAGCCCGGCCGGCGCACAGCAGTGGCAGCCGATCAATCCCGATCCGGAAGATCTTGCCCCCGATGCGCGCGATCCTTCCAAAAAAGTGCCGACGATGATGACCACCGCCGACATGGCGCTGAAGATGGATCCGGAATATCGCAAGATCTCCGAGCGCTTTCGCGACGATCAGGCAGCGCTTGACGATGCCTTTGCCCGCGCATGGTTCAAGCTTACGCATCGCGACATGGGGCCAAAGGTGCGCTACCTTGGGCCCGAAGTTCCAGCCGAAGACCTGATCTGGCAGGATATCGTTCCCGCCGGGGCCATGCCGTTTCAGGCCGAGGTAGAGCGCTTCAAGGCTGCAATCCTGGCGAGCGAGCACAGCGTGGCTGAGCTGGTCAAGGCGGCCTGGGCGTCGGCATCGACCTATCGCCGTTCTGACCATCGCGGCGGCGCAAATGGCGCGCGCGTGCGCCTTGCCCCGCAGAAGGACTGGCCGGTCAACGATCCGGCAGAATTGGCCGGCGTGCTTGCCACGATAGAGCGCCTGCGCGGATCGATGTCGATGGCAGACGCCATCGTGCTGGCAGGATCTGCGGCAGTCGAAAAGGCTGCGCGCGATGCGGGCTTCGACGTTTCCGTGCCGTTTACCGGCGGCAGAGGCGATGCCAACGCCGAGCAGACCGACGCCAACAGTTTCGAGCCGCTTGAACCGCGTGCTGACGCGTTCCGCAACTATCTCGCGACCAAGCAGAGCGTGAAGACCGAGGAACTGATGCTCGATCGTGCGCACCTGCTGGGGCTGTCGA
>NZ_JBGTFM010000371.1:0-3045 GCF_041747255.1 Blastomonas sp.
CATCCCGGCGCAGATCACCGCTTACCCCTATATTCCCGATCCTAACTGGAAGCCGGAAAAGCTTGGGTTCAATGTCGGCATGGATACTGCAGCGGGCTCAATGCCCGCCGATGCAGCGATTCGTGCCGAAGCGAAAAAGGCGACCAAGGGCGCGCTGATCGCCTGGGATCCGGTCGCGCAGAAGGAACGTTGGCAAGTGGCACTGGGCGGGCCGTGGAACGGCGGCGTGCTGGCGACAGCGGGCGGGCTGGTGTTTCAGGGCAACGCGGCGGGCAGCTTCGTTGCTTATGGCGCAGACAAGGGCCATCAGCTGTGGAGCTTCCCTGCGCAGACCGGCGTTGTCGCCGCGCCGATCACCTACAGCGTGAACGGGGAGCAATATGTCGCGGTGCTCGCCGGATGGGGCGGCGCATGGGCGCTGACCGCCGGGGTGCTGAGCGACATGTCAGGCCCGGTGCGCAACATCTCGCGGCTGCTGGTGTTCAAGCTGGGCGGCAAGGCGGCATTGCCTGAGATGACCGAATCGGCAGGCAATTTGCCGCTCGATCCGCCCGCGCTCACGGCTTCGGCTGATGTGGTGGCTGAGGGCAAGGCGCTGTTTGGCCGCTATTGTCTGGTGTGCCACGGCGATGCGGGTGCGATGGCATCGGGGCGCGGCGGCATATTGCCCGATCTGCGCTACAGCGGCACGCTCGCCGCGCCTGACAACTGGCAGATGATCGTGCACGATGGCGCGCTCAAGGCCAACGGCATGGTCAGCTTTTCGCCGGTGATGAATGCCGCGCAGATCGACAGCATCCGCCATTTTGTGATCGCGCGGGCGCACGAGGACAAGGCGATCGAGGCAAGGGGCATGGCGCGCCGGTAACGTCGGCTCAGGCGGCAGCTGCGCGTTTTGCCGCGCGCCGCGCCTCGGGCAGCCGCACCAGCACCAAAGCGATGCCGATGGCGATCATGCCGATCCAGTCGACCGGTGCCAGCCGCTCGGCAAAGGCCAGCCAGCCGATCACGGCGGCAATCGCCGGCTGACTGAGCAGCGCCAGCCCGATGACCACCGGCGAAAAATGGTTGAGCGCATAGACCATCAGCCCCTGGCCGATCAGCTGGCTGGTGGCCGCCAGCACCAGTACCGGCGTCCAGTCGGTCGGCCAGACTGGCTCGCCCAGCAGGATCGCGATTCCCAGCGCCGGGGCGAGGCCGAACAAGGTCGACCACGTGAGCACCGACCAGCTGCCCACCTGCTTGCGCGCCTGCCGGATGGCGATGAGATAGCCTGCATACAGAATGCCCGCTGCAAGGCAGAACAGGTCGCCGACCAGATTGCGCACGTCGAGGTCATAGGAACTGCCCATCAGCAACGCTGCCCCGGTGAAGGCGAGCAGCACCGCACCCAGTTCCATTCGGTGCGGCCATGCCCGGCCGATGACGAAGCCGTAGATGACCATGATGATGCTGCCCATGTTGCCGAACAGGGTGGCATTGGCGAGCTTGGTCCGTTCGATGCCGATGTGCCAGCTGGCCAGATCGAGCGAGAACGCCACGCCGCCCACGAGCATCATCGCCCAGATCGCGCCGGTGTAGCGGGCGGGCGATGTTCCCTGCGCCCGGTTTTCGTTGCCGGCGAGCAGCACCAGCACCGGCAGCGCCAGCGTCAGTCGCCAGAATCCTGCGGAGACCGGCCCGGTATCGGCCAGCCGCACCAGCCATGGCCCGAATGCCAGCGTCACATTGGCAAGTATCAGCGCGATAAGCGCAAGGGCCCCGCCGCGTTCGGTTGCTTTTGTCATCCCGGGCCTTTAGCCAACGGATCAATTCGTGTCGCGGCAAATGCTGCGGCGTTCGGCAATGGAGACCCGACGCATATGCCCACCCTGTTCGACCCTATTCAGCTCGGCGCCATTGCCTGCCCCAACCGTATCCTGATGGCCCCGCTGACCCGCTGCCGCAGCACCAAGGCGCATGCGCCGGTGCCGCTGATGGGCGAATATTATGCGCAACGCGCCGCCGCCGGCCTGATCATTTCTGAAGCCACCGGGATCAGCCAGGAAGGGCTCGGCACGCCTTACGCGCCGGGCATCTGGAATGATGAACAGGTCGAGGCGTGGAAGCCGGTGATCGAGCAGGTGCACAAGGCCGGTGGCCGCATCATCTGCCAGCTGTGGCACATGGGGCGGCTGGTGCATCCTGATTTTCTGGGCGGACAGCCGCCGATTTCGGCGTCGGCCACGCGGTTCGATTATCACGCACATACCTATGAAGGCACCAAGCCCTATGAGACCGCGCGCGCGCTGCCGGTGAATGAAATTCCGCGTGTCATTGATGACTATGCGCAGGCCACACTCAACGCCAAGCGCGCCGGGTTCGACGGGGTGCAACTGCACGCCGCCAACGGCTATCTGATCGACCAGTTTATCCGCTCGTCAACCAATCTGCGCGATGATGACTATGGCGGTGCAGTTGAAAATCGCATCCGCCTGCTGGGGGAAGTGACGCAGCGGCTGATCGAGGTGTGGGCTCCGGGCCAGGTGTCGGTGCGCCTGTCGCCCAATGGCGAAACCCAAGGGGCGAACGATGCGACTCCGCAGGAGACGTTTACCGCAGCGGCGGCGCTGCTGGGCAGCATCGGCATCGCCTTTCTGGAATTGCGCGAGCCACCCGCCAACGGCAGCTTCGGCGCGAGCGACGTGCCGCCGGTCAGCCCGCATATCCGCAAGGTGTTCTCTGCGCCGCTGGTGCTCAACAGCGACTATGTGCTCGACAACGCATCCGCCGCGCTGGCCAATGACAGCGCCGATGCGATCAGCTTTGGCCGCACCTTCCTTGCCAACCCTGACTTGCCCGCACGTCTGGCGGCGGGTGCACCGCTGACCCCTGATAACCCAAGGCGCTGGTATGGCCAGGGACCAGAGGGCTATACCGATTATCCGACGCTGGCAGAGCAGAACGCGACGGTCGCGGCGCAATGATCGCCAGCGGCCAGCCGCTGCTGATCAGCGCGGTGCTGCTTGGCAGCGCAGTTTTGCTGCTGCTCGCCGAAGCGCTGTG
>NZ_JBGTFM010000372.1:0-9546 GCF_041747255.1 Blastomonas sp.
GCGCGCCTTGACCAGCGCGCGGTCCAGCTGCGGCATCCGCGCGGCGGGGGTTCCGGCGCGCGGCGAATAAGGAAAGATGTGCGCGTGGACCACGTCGCAGGCATCGAGGACCGACAGGTTGCCCGCGTGCATGCTCGCATCCTCGGTGGGGAAGCCCGCGATCAGGTCTGCGCCAATGGCGATCTCGGGCCGCCGCGCTTTCAACCGTTCGACCAGCGCGATGGCTTGGGCGCGGCTGTGGCGGCGCTTCATGCGCTTCAAGATCATGTCGTCGCCCGATTGCAGCGAGATGTGGACATGCGGCATGATGCGCGGCTCGCCAGTGATCAGGTCAAACAACCGGTCATCGATCTCGACCCCGTCGAGCGAGGACAGGCGCAAACGCGGCAAATCTGGGACCAGCATCAGGATGCGTTCGATCAACATGCCGAGTGTCGGCGATCCGGGCAGATCGGGGCCATAGCTGGTCACGTCTACCCCGGTCAGCACCACCTCGGCATAGCCACGTTCGACCAGCGCGCGCACCGCATCGACCACCGCGCCTGCGGGCACCGAGCGGCTGTTGCCCCGGCCAAACGGGATGATGCAAAAGGTGCAGCGATGGTCGCAACCGTTCTGCACCTCAACGAAGGCGCGGGCGTGTTCGGCATAAGCGGTGGCAAGGTGCGGCGCGGTCTGGCGCACCGCCATGATGTCTGAGACGCGCACCCGATCATTGGCACGCGGCGCAAAGCTGGTGATGTCCAGCTTGTCGATGTTGCCGACCACCCGGTCCACCTCAGGCATGGCGGCGAACATCGCTGGGTCGGTCTGCGCGGCGCAGCCGGTGACGATGATGCGCGCATCGGGGCGAGCCTTGCGTGCCTTGCGGATCGCCTGCCGGGTCTGGCGCACCGCTTCGTTGGTGACCGCGCAGCTGTTGATGATTACCAGATCGTCGTGCGCTGCTGTCAGATCACGCATCGCCTCGCCCTCGGCGATGTTGAGGCGGCAACCCATGGCGATGATCTTGGGGCCACGGCGGGGCAGGATGACGGGGGCGTTCATCGCTCAGATATCGATGCTGCCGGTGAAGACATGGCTGGTTGGCCCGGTCATCGACACATTGCCGCCCGGCTGCCAGTCAATGGTGAGCGTGCCACCGGGAAGATGCACCGGCACCGGGCCTGAAACCAGCTTGCGCGCGATGGCGGCGACGGCAGTGGCACACGCCCCTGTGCCGCACGCAAGCGTCAGCCCCGCGCTGCGCTCCCACACACGCTGCGTAATGCCGTGCGCATCAATGCTCGCGACATTGACGTTGACCCGCTCGGGGAACAGCGGATCGTGCTCAATCTGCGGCCCCAGCCGCGCCAGATCGACTGCATTGGCGTCGGGCACGAAAAACACGACATGCGGGTTGCCCATGTTGACCGCCGCCGGATCAGTCAGGTCCTCCCAGCCGACCGGCAGGTGCGCGGTGTCCATTGCATAGGCCAAAGGGATCGCATCCCAGTCAAAACGCGGGAGCCCCATATCGATGGTGACCGCGCCGTTGCCCCATGTGCCATGCAAAACGCCGGCACCGGTCTCAATCGTTATATCGCGCGCGACCAGCGCCACGACACAGCGCGTCGCATTGCCGCACGCCGCCACTTCGCTGCCATCATGGTTGAAAATCTGCATCGCCAGATCGGCCTTGTCAGAAGCGCGGATGACGATCAGCTGGTCGCAGCCGATGCCCCGTTGGCGATCCGCCAGCCAGCGCACCTGCTCGCCGGTCAGCGTCAGGTCATGCTCGCGGGCATCGAAGATGACAAAGTCGTTGCCCAGCCCGTGCATCTTGTGAAAGCGATGGTGCGCCATGCGCGCGGCTTTAAACTGATGGGGCGGACTTTACAAAGCGCAATCCTTGGAGCCCCGCCGGGTGCCCGCTTGCTCGCCGTTCACTCGCCGCTGGCAAGCTTGCGCGGCTCTGCGTCCGGTTTAGCATCCATGGGTTCGATCAGCTGCGGCAGCAGGTCGAGAAGGTTCTGGTCGGCGAGCAGCCGCCGCGCCTGTTCAACCGACAACGGCTGGCCGAAATAGAAACCCTGGCCCTTGGCGCAGCCGATCTTGGACAGATGCGCAATCAGTGCGCCATCCTCGATCCCCTCTGCGGTGATCGGCAGGCCCATCGACTCGCCGAGCAGCGCGATGGTCTGCACAATCGCCCGGCTTTCCTTGCTCTCGTTCATTGAGGTGATGAAGCTGCGGTCGATCTTGATGCGGTCAAACGGCAGCGCACGCAGGTGCGCCAGCGAGCTGTAGCCGGTGCCGAAATCGTCGAGCGCAACGCGTACGCCCTGGTTCTTCAGGCTGCCAATGATCGATTGGGCAAGGCCCATATTCTCGAACAGGCAGCTTTCGGTGATCTCGATCTCGAGCCGGTTGGCGGGAAAGCCGGTCTCCACCAGCAGTTTGACGATCTTTTGCGCCATCCATGGGTCGCGCAGCTGCACCGGCGAGATATTGACCGATATCGTCAGCTCCTGGTTCCAGCCGCGCGCATCAATCATCGCCTGCCGCATGACGCAAGCAGACAGATCGCCGATCATGCCGGTGTCTTCGGCAATCGGGATGAAGATGTCGGGCGCGACCTGGCCAAGCTCGGGCGAGTTCCAGCGCGCCAGCACCTCAAAGCCGATCAGCTGGCCCGATGCCAGATCGATCTGCTGTTCGTAATAGGGCACGAATTCGCCGCGTCCGATGCCGATGCGCATCCCCGATTCGATCTTGTTGCGGAACTGGACTTCGCTCTCCATCCGCAGATCAAACCAGCAATAGCGATTGCGGCCCTGCTTTTTGCTCGCGTACATCGCAATGTCGGCGCGGCGCATCAGCATGTCGAGGCTGTTGTCGCACTGGTCGGCGCGGGCAATGCCGATCGATGCGGTCACGGCCAGTTCGGCATCGCCATAGCCTGCCGGACCGACCACGGGCAGGCTGATCTGCTCGATCAGGTCCTCGGCCACGCGCTGTACTGTCTCGGGGAAGTCGGCGTCGAAAATGAATGTGCAGGCGAATTCGTCGCCGCCCAGGCGCGCGACATAGCTGTTGGGTGGCATGGTGGCGCCCAGCCTGCGGGCCACCTCGACCAGCACCTTGTCCCCGGCATCATGGCCCTGAATGTCGTTGATATTCTTAAAGTTATCGAGGTCGATCATCAGATAGGCGAAGGTCATGTCGCGCCGCGTCGCCTGGGCGATCAGTCCGGCCGAGGCCTCGCCCAATGCGCGCCGGTTCAGGCACCCGGTCAACGGATCAGTGACCGCCAGCGTCTTTGCCTGCTCTTCGGCATTCTTGTGATGGGCGATTTCCTTGTTCAGCTCCCCATAACGACGCCAGCCCAATATGATCAGCGCGATGTTGAGCATGAGCGCCGTCACCGCGACATTGTCAGGAGAAACGCCGGTGTTGAAAAAGCGGTTGATCGCATTGGGGACCACGCTGCCGGCTGTGCCGACAAACAGCAGGATAGCAGCGGTCATGATGCCGCCTGCGACAAAATCACGGCCCTGTCCGGCACGCCTTGCCAGATCGTCGATATTTGTCGATGTCGCCGGTGTGGTCTTCATCTCGAACGGTGCCAATCCACGATGTGACAGGCAGCGCTGCCGGTCAGATGCCACATGCTAGAAGTTGAGCGTTAAATTAGCGTTTACGCTTGACCCAGACGATGACAGTGAATTCGTTTCAACAGCGCGACTTAGATGGTTAGCGCATTGTTAAGCGGTCAACGTGCGGTGATGCTGGTTGCATTTGCCCGGTGGTAGGCTTGCCAATAGGCCGCGCCTCGGCTATGCGCCGCATCAATTCGGAGAATCTCGTGGATGATCCGATGTCCAGTTTAGCCGCAACAGCCGCATCGTCGGCACATGCGTGCGCCGGTCGGCGAGGTTTCGCCCACCGGCGTTTTGTGTGTTTTTGCGCGGCGAACGGGCGATGTGCAGCTTATGTTGGCGGGTGAAGGAGATATGAGACATGTTCGATAATCTGTCCGACCGCCTTGGCGGGGTGTTTGACCGGCTGCGTGGCCGTGGCGCGCTGAAGGAAGAAGACGTCCGCGCGGCCATGCGCGAAGTGCGCATCGCGCTGCTCGAAGCCGATGTCGCGCTGCCCGTGGTCCGCGATTTCATCAACACCGTCACCGAACAGGCTGTCGGTCAGTCGGTGCTGAAATCAGTCGCGCCCGGCCAGCAGGTCGTCAAGATCGTCAACGACGCACTGACCGAGATGCTGGGGTCTGAGGCGAGCGAGCTTGACCTTGCCGTCGCGCCGCCCGCCGTCATCATGATGGTCGGCCTGCAGGGATCGGGCAAGACCACCAGCACCGCCAAGATCGCCAAGCTGCTCAAGGAAAAGCACGGCAAAAAGGTCATGATGGCCTCGCTCGACGTGCAGCGCCCCGCCGCGCAGGAACAGCTCAAGGTGCTGGGCGAGCAAGTCAGCGTCGCCACGCTGCCGATTGTCGCCGGGCAGATGCCGGTTGATATTGCGCGACGCGCACTGCAGGCGGCCAAGCTGCAATCGTTCGACGTCGTGATGCTCGATACCGCAGGGCGTCTGCATGTCGACCAGCAGCTGATGGACGAGATGAAGGCGGTCGCCAGCGAGTCGACGCCGAAGGAAATCCTGCTGGTTGTCGATTCGCTGACCGGGCAGGACGCGGTCAACGTTGCGCAGAACTTTGCCGAGCAGGTGCCGCTGACCGGCGTGGTGCTGACCCGCATGGACGGCGACGCGCGCGGCGGTGCGGCGCTCTCGATGCGTGCCGTCACCGGTCGTCCGATCAAGTTCGTCGGCGTGGGCGAAAAGATGGATGCCATCGAGCCGTTCCATCCCAGCCGTGTTGCGGGCCGCATCCTCGGCATGGGCGATGTCGTCAGCATGGTCGAAAAGGCCGCGGCGACGGTCGAGAAGGAAGATGCCGACAAGCTCGCCGCCAAGATGGCCAAGGGTCAGTTCGATATGAACGACCTGCGCACCCAGTTGCGGCAAATGACCAAGATGGGCGGCATCGGCGCGCTCGCGGGCATGATGCCGGGGATGAAAAAGGCCAAGGCGGCCATGAGCGCGAGCGGTATGGACGACAAGGTGCTGGTGCACATGGACGCGATCATCGGATCGATGACCCCCAAGGAGCGCGACAAGCCCGCGCTGCTCAACGCCAAGCGCAAGATTCGCATCGCCAAGGGATCGGGCACCACCGTGCAGGACGTCAACCGGGTGCTGAAAATGCATCAGGAGATGGAAGGCGCGATGAAGAAGATCCGCAAGATGGGTGGCCTCAAGGGGCTGGCCGCGATGTTCGGCGGTGGCGGGGCGGGTGGAATGGGTGGCCCTGGCGGCATAGGAGCCGGCGGCAAGATGCCGAGCGAGGAAGACATTGCCGGGCTGCTTGGAGGCGGAGGCAAGGGCATGGCAGGCGGCCTGCCGGGCCTGCCCAACGGGCTTCCCCCCGGCTTTCAGAATTTCAAGAAAAAGTAGATCAAACGTCAATTTATCAGAAAGGTAAGGTTCCAATGTCTATTTCAATGCGTCTGTCGCGCGGCGGTTCCAAGAAGCGCCCCTATTACAAGATCGTCGTCGCCAACAGCCGCGCGCCGCGCGACGGCAAATATCTTGAGCAGGTCGGCATTTACAATCCGCTGCTCGCCAAGGACAGCGGTGAGCGGGTCAAGATCAACGAAGAGCGCGCCAAGCACTGGCTTTCTGTGGGCGCGCAGCCGACCGACCGGGTCGCCCGTTTTCTCGACGTGCTCGGCCTTAAGGAACGCAAGGCGAGCGTGAACCCCAAGAAGGGTGAGCCCGGCGAAAAGGCCAAGGAACGCGCCGAAGAAAAGGCCGCCAAGATTGCTGAAGCCGAAGAAGCTGCCAAGGCCGCTGAAGAAGCCAAGAATGCTCCGGCTGAAGCGCCTGCTACCGAAGAAGCCCCGGCTGAAGACGCCGCTGCAGCTGAAACGACTGAAAGCTGAGCATGAAAAGCCCCTCTCCTTTAGGGGAGGGCTTGGGGTGGGGCCTGCACTTTAACGGCCCCGCCGCCACCTCACGCTTGACCCATCATGGCTGACCGCCCGATCACTCTCGCCGTTATCGTCGGCGCGCATGGCGTGACCGGGGAGGTGCGCCTCAAGCTGTTCGGCTCCGGGCTTGACGGGGTGAAGGAGCACAAAAGCTTCAATGACGGCGCACTGACGCTCACCTCGCTGCGTCCGCAAAAGGACATGGGCATCGCGCGCTTCGCCGAGGTTGCCGACCGCAACGCGGCAGAAAAAGCGCGCGGCACAGAACTCACTGTGCCGCGCGCCGCCCTGCCGCCGCTGGCCGAGGGCGAATATTATTATGCCGACCTGATTGGTCTGGCGGTTGAGTCTGAAACCGGCGAGGCTTTGGGCACCGTGCGCAATGTCGAGAATTTCGGCGCGGGCGATGTGCTGGATATCGCGCGGGCTGATGGCAAGACGTTCATGGCCCCGGTCGCCGCCAGCGAGATTGCTGGCGAGCGCATCGTGATTGACGCTGCTTGGGCCGAATAGTATATACATCACGTATATACAGGAGGCCAAGATGGGCAAGGAATACAAGGCGAAGAGCTTCAAGTCAGGCAATTCGGTCGCGATTCGCATGCCTGCAGCGCTAGGTATCCAGCCGGATATGGAATGGACCATCGTTGAGGACGACGGCAAATTGGTGATTGAACCGGTCCAGCGCCCAAGAAAAACCATCGATGTAAGTGGGTTTTGGGGCAAGGCACTGGATCTTCATGTGCCAATCCGCGAGGATTTTGAAGAACGGCCAAGCGCTGTCGCTTCAAGGCTCAAGATTGAGCAGCCGTGATAAAATACCTTATAGATTCAGATTGCGCGGTCTATGCGATGACAGCGCGATTTGAGCCGCTTCGGGTTCGCTTTGAACAACACGAACCGGGCACGATTGCCCTATCGGCGATCTCGTTTGCTGAGATTTTTCTGGGGTCAGAGCGCGGAAAGCCGCCACCTGTGGATGTGTTGGAAGCCTTTTTGGATCAGATACCTTTGTTGGCCTTTGATGAAGCGGCGGCGCGCGCATATGCAAAAATGCCCTTCAAGCGCGCCCGTTTCGACCGGTTGCTCGCAGCTCACGCATTGAGCATCGGCGCTACGATAGTGACAAACAACGAGGCGGATTTTGCCGATGTGCGGGGGTTGAAGGTTGAGAATTGGACGCTCGGATTAGAGGTACCGTTGTGATTGGTGGCAAGTGGTCGTCTGAATGGTTGTCGCAGAACTGGTTCGTGCCGCTGGCCATCGTGCTGGCCGCGCTGGCATGGGTCATCGGCTCGCAGATTGCGGCCATGCCTGACAGACGGGCCCTCGCTCAATTCGAGGCGGCACTGACGTTTGATGTCGTGTTCACGTTGCCCGCTCTGTATTGGCTGTGTTACCGACATTATAAAACCCGGATCGCACTGGCGCTGCGCATCGTGGCGCTGCAGTGCCTCGGCATCTACTGGGCCACCTGGGTCATTCCTGAAGATGCGCGAAACATCCTTCCATATCTTGAACCGGTGCGTATGGCTGGTCTTGTGATGCTTATAGCCGTCGAATTGCGGTTGTTGTTCATGGTGTTGCGCCTGGTGTTTCGGCCCTCCACCGATGTTGATTCCCTCACGCAGGAGGGCGTGCCGCCATTGCTGGCCAAATTGATGCTGGCCGAGGCACGGTTCTGGCGGTGGCTCTTCACCTGGTGGCGCAGATGACACAAGCGGCATCTGCTTGCTGGTCAGCCCAAATCCTTACCCTTTACCCCGAGATGTTCCCCGGACCGCTGGGCCACAGCATTGCCGGGCGCGCGCTGGCGGAGGGGCGGTGGTCGCTGGATGCCATCCAGATTCGCGATTTTGCGACCGACAAGCACCGTAGCGTCGATGATACGCCCGCAGGCGGCGGGGCGGGGATGGTGTTGCGCGCGGATGTGCTCGCCAGCGCGGTTGATCATGCGCTGGAACGGTCGCCCGATACTCCTGTGATCGCGATGACACCGCGTGGGCACCCGCTGACGCAGGCCCGTGTTCGCCAACTCGCCGGCGGCCCCGGAGTCACGATATTGTGTGGCCGGTTCGAGGGATTCGACGAGCGCCTGTTCGAAGCGCGCGCCATTGAGGAAATATCGATCGGCGATTACGTGCTGTCAGGCGGAGAAACAGGCGCTTTGGTGCTGCTTGACGCTTGCGTTCGGCTGCTGCCCGATGTAATGGGCGCGTCTTCCAGCGGAGACGAGGAATCGTTTGAGAACGGTTTGCTTGAATATCCGCACTACACCCGACCTCAGATATGGGAAGGGCGCGCGATCCCCGAAGTGCTGCGATCGGGGGATCACGCGAACATCCGGGCATGGCGTGAAGCCAGTGCTGCGGAGATCACACGGCTAAGGCGGCCGGATCTTTGGGAGCGCCATGGGGGTGCTCCGGATCAGTCGCCCTCTGGTGCGCGGCGAAAAACATGAGGACAGGTCAATGAACCTTATCCAGACGCTTGAAGCAGAAGCTATCGAGGCATTCAAGAGCACCAAGACCATCCCCGATTTCCGGGCTGGCGATACCCTGCGCGTCGGCGTGCGCGTCGTTGAAGGCGAACGCACGCGTGTACAGAACTACGAGGGCGTGTGCATTGCGCGCTCCAACCGGGGCCTTGGCTCCAACTTCACCGTGCGCAAGATTTCGTTCGGCGAAGGGGTCGAGCGCGTATTCCCGCTTTATTCGCCCAACATCGATTCGATCACCGTTGTACGTCGCGGTGTCGTGCGTCGTGCCAAGCTCTATTATCTGCGCGGCCTGACCGGCAAGCGCGCCCGCATCGCCGAGCGCCGCGACAACCGTCCGGCCAAGGGCACCACCGAAGCCTGATCGTCTCAGGCTGCGGCATGAACATGATCTCGCTGTTTAGTCCTGGCCTTTGAAAGGGCGGATTGACGGAGCGGATTCGATTGACGGAAGCGCAGATTGTCGGGGTGTTGCAGGAATCGTTAGCGAGACTGAAGGTTCTAGCGAAGACTGCCGATCTTGCCTGCAAACATGATGTGTCGGAGGTGACGATCTAAAACTGGAAGGCCAAGTACGGCGGCCTTAAGGTTTCGAAGGTGACGCGACCAAACGCGTAGAAGGACGAAAATGGACGCCTCACGCGGCTGCTGGCCGTCGAGGTTGGGGACACGCGGCCCTGAAGGACCTGCTGTCACAATATAAGGGTACGCTACGCCATCGCTTGCTTCAGCGCTTGAACGCTGGATTACAGGTGTGAATCCCCCTCACCCTACAGGTGCCCGTCTGCGATAGCTCAGCGCTTCTGCCACATGCACGCGGCCCACCGTCTCGGCCCCGCTCAGGTCCGCGATTGTGCGTGCCACCCGCAGCACCCGCGTATAGCCGCGCGCTGACAGCCGCATTGCTTCGGCGGCGCGGGCCAGCAACTGGCGGGCGGGTTCGTCGGGGGTGGCGTGCTGTTCCAGCGCCTCGCCGTCGATCTCCGCATTGGTGCGCGCCTTGAT
>NZ_JBGTFM010000373.1:0-9360 GCF_041747255.1 Blastomonas sp.
GCCCAGTTGCATGCGGCTGCGGATCAGCATGATCCAGCCATCGGTGTCGCCCGGCTCGCGTGTCAGGCGTTCTGCCAACCCGTCGACCATCTGCTGCACCATGGCATCCTGCTGGCCCTTGGGCAAAGTGGCGGCAGCTGCCATCTGTTCGCGGCTCGGACCGGGGATCGCGGCGGTCGCGGTTTGCGCGCCGTCGGTCTTGAACCCGGCGGTGGCGGGGGCGAATTTTGCCGATGCCAGCCGCGACGCTACATCGATGTCGCGTTCCTTGCCGACGATGCGGATGACGTCCTGAATGTCCTTGGCATAAGGCGCGTCGGCGGGCGTTTCGGCGAGCAACGCGAACCAATCCTCGATCGCCTCGGCGTGTTTGCCGTCAATATCCTTGGCGGCGGCGAGGAAATAACGTGCGCGCGGGTCTTTGGGGTCGAGCGCAACCGCGCGGCTGAAGGCGGCGCGCGCATCATTTGAAATCGCGCTGTCGTTGCTCGCCATCACCAGCGCCTCGCCGAGCATCGAATGATATTCCGAATTGTCCGGGGCCAGCTGGATCGCACGGCGCATCGCGGTTGCCGATTCTGCAAATCGCCCGGTTTCAAAATAGGACCAGCCCAGCATCCGCCAGCCTTCGGCGTCGTCGGGCCTGTCCTGCAGCCGCGCTTCGAGCTGGGTGATCACTTCATCGACCGAGGCAGGCTCGCCCTGCGCATTCAGCGGCGTGGCGACCGTGTCTGATGATGCGGGTTGATCGCTGTAGACTTTGTAGCCAATGGCGCTGGCCGCAATCAGGGCTGCGGCCGCCAGCGCAACGCGCCCGGCGCCAAATCCTTGCTTCGGAGCATCCGCCATCGCAGGCGGTGCAGGGGCAGAAGCCGGGGGGTCGGGCACGGGGTTGTCGGTCATGATTGTCGGTCTCTTATGCCTTGCCAGCACATTATGCTAGCCGACTGGCTGAAAAATCCAATTTCTAAGTGGCATTGGTCACAATCTTTGCTAGAAATATCGTCGAAGGGTTCGCAACCGGAATTTGGGCAAGTTCTTGCGGCAACGGGGCAATCTGGCTGAAGCAGGACCGATCGTAAGAGAAATCGGTCAGCGATGCGTCAAGATGCAGCCATTGCCTTGCAGGCGTGGATGGCATGTGCATCGACAACAGGGGGGCGCGAACTAAGTGAGCGAGATTTTCCGCGTAGCCATCATCGGATCGGGTCCTGCGGGCAAAAGCGCCGCTGGCCGTGCGGCCAAGCTCGGCCTGAGCCATATCCTGCTCGAAAAGACCGATCACCTCTCTGATACAATCTACAAATACCAGAAGGGCAAGCACGTGATGGCCACGCCATCGCAGCTCGTTCTGCGTTCAGACCATGAATTCGATGCCGGCAAGCGCGAAGACATCCTGCAAAAGTGGAATGACACGACCAAGGAACTTGGGGTCAATGTGCGTTTCAATGCGGAGGCCAAGGCGATCCGGGGCACCGGACCGGCGATTGAGGGCAGCGTGCATGTCATCGAGATGCGCGGGCGCGACGGCACCGTCACCAAAAAGGAAATTCAGCGCTACGCACCGCCCTATGAGATCACGCTGACCAGCGGTGACACGATCATGGCGGAAAACATCGTTTTCGCCATCGGCACGCAGGGCAACCCCAACCGTATGCGCTGCCCCGGCGGTGATCTGCCGCATGTCCAGTATCAGCTTGATGATCCCACTGAATATGTTGACGAGCATATCGTCGTCATTGGCGCAGGCGATGCGGGCATCGAAAATGCGCGCGGCCTGGCTGAAGACAGCGCGCAAGGCAATGTCGTAACCGTCGTCAGCCGTGGCCCCGAAGCGACCAGCCCCAAGGAAAGCTTCCCCACTGCCAAGGAGGCGAACGCGCTGGCGCTGCTGGGAGATCGCAACGCAGGCAAGCTCAACATCCGGTTTGAGACCGACACCGCCAGCGTCGAGCCCGGCTGGATCACCTTCAACACCCGCGATGGTGAGGAGCGCGTGCGCTGCGACCGGATCATCGCGCGCATCGGCTCCGCCCCGCCGCGTGCGTTTATTGAAGAATGCGGCATCGCCTTTACCAGCAGCGACCGGCTGGCGTTCCCGCAGCTCTCACCAGTGTTCGAATCGACCGCGCCCGGCATCTTCATCATCGGCGCGCTGGCCGGCTATCCGCTGATCAAACACTGTATGAACCAGGGCTATGACGTCATTGAGTTCATCAACGGCAACACCGAGTTGAAACCGGCGGACGAGCCGATTCTCGAGGCCAAGTTCCGTGGCCTGCCGGGCAACAAATCGGTCGCCGAATGGCTCGACCTGTTGCGCGAGAATGTGACCATCCTTAACGGCATGAATCCGCTGCAGATGCGCGAGTTCATGCTCGATTCGGATGCAAAATTCTACCGCAAGGGCGAAGTGATCTTTGAGCGCGCCGCGCCGGGATCATCATTGTTCGCTGTCGCGCAAGGATCGGTTGCGGTGCAGATCGACCCCAATGATACGTCGCGCATTGTGCCCATCGGCCAGGGGTTGATCTTTGGCGAGGTCGGGCTGATTTCGGGCCGGCGGCGCGGGGCGACGGTGGTCGCGGCTGAGGACACGATCTGTGTGGAAATCTCGCGCAACGCTGCGCTCAAGCTGCAGAGCCAGGTACCCAGCGCCAGAAAGGCGATCGAGCGCATCTCGACCGAGCGGCTGCTGCTGCAGATGTTCGGATCTGGCCTGAAGCCCGATGATATCCGCGAGGTGGTCGACACCAGCAAAATCCGCCAGATCAAGCCTGGCGAGGCGATTTTGAAAGAGGGCGATGAAGGCACCGAAATCTATGTGATCCGGGTGGGGTCAATGATTGTCGAGAAGGAAATCGGCGGCAAGCCGGTGTTCCTGTCATATCTTCCCGCAGGCTCGTACGTGGGTGAAATGGCTTTGATTGCGGGCGGGCAACGCACCGCGACGGTCAAGGCGGCGGTCAAGTCAGAGGTCATCCAGATCGACGGCGAGGCGTTCAAGCAGGTGCTCGAGGCCAACCCCGAACTGCTCAAGCGCGCCAAGCGCGACATGGCCAGCCGCCAGGACATCAACGCGTTTATCGAAGCCAAGAAAGACAGCTTTTCAGGCGTCGTTGACATGTATTCCGGCGTTGCCAACTTCCTTGTTGAAAACGGCATCGGTGAGGCGACCGACGTGCTGCTGATCGACGAAAGCCTGTGCGTCGGCTGCGACAATTGCGAAAAGGCGTGCGCCGACAGCCATGATGGCCTGTCGCGGCTCGACCGCGAGGCTGGGCGATCCTACGCACATCTGCACGTGCCGACCAGCTGCCGCCACTGCGAGCACCCGCACTGCATGGCCGATTGCCCGCCCAATGCAATCAATCGCGGGCCGGATGGTGAGGTGTATATCAACGATACCTGCATCGGTTGCGGCAACTGCCAGCGCAACTGTCCCTATGGCGTGATTCGCATGGACAAGGTGCCGCCCAAAAAGCCCAGCCTGCTGTCATGGCTGTTCTTTGGCATGGGGCCGGGGCCGGGCGAGCCGAGCAAGAAATGGGCCTATGCCAACACCGATCCGGGGGTCGAAAAGCCCAAGAAAGCGATCAAGTGCGATATGTGTGCCGGGATTGAGGGCGGCCCCAGCTGCGTGCGCGCGTGCCCGACCGGCGCTGCCATCCGCGTCGCCCCGGATGAGTTCCTGACCGTCGCCCGGCTAGAGCAGGAGGAGGCGTAACGCCATGGCAAGCCAAGCCCAGCCCGCCGCGCCCGCCGCGCGCAAAAAGACCAAAGGGCGTGAGCGCAACGCAATTCATGACGGCTTTTTGCGGCATCGCAATTTCCGCTGGATGAAAATTGCGACGGTGCTCAGCATCGTCTGCCTCGTCAGCTATTTTCTGGTCGATGTCGAACCGCGCCATAATGGCGGGTCGTGGTATGGTTATACGCTGGGTACCATCGGTGCATTGCTGATCATCTGGCTGACCTGCCTTGGCCTGCGCAAACGGGCGATCACCCCGGGCGGCTGGTCGCTGAAAGCATGGACCAGTGCGCACGTCTATCTTGGCCTCAGCCTGATCGTCATCGGCACGCTGCACACCGGGTTCCAGCTTGGCTGGAACGTGCATACGCTCGCCTGGGGCCTGATGATGATCGTCATCATTTCGGGAATCTTCGGTATCTATTTTTACGCAACGCTGCCCGACAATTTGTCGAACAACCGAGCCGATTCCGATGGCGCGGTGACCGAGCGGATGATGATCGAGCAGTTGCGCTCGCTCGACCGGCAGTTGCACGATGCTGCGCAGCCGCTGGAGCCGGCGCAGGCGGCGCTGGTGCAGGCCTCGCTTGAGCAGGACCCATTTGACGGCAATTTCCTCCAGCGCATCGGCAACAGCTATCGCGGCTGCGAAACCCGCGCTGCGATTGCCGAATTGCGCCGTCTGCGCGCCTATCAGCCGCGCATGGGTGAAGACCCGCTCAACAAGGTTGATGACCTGCTGCAGCGCAAGGAATCCTCGTTGGCGCGGCTGCGCAAGCATTTGCAGATCAAATCGATGCTGCAGGTCTGGTTGTTCGTGCATGTGCCGATGACATTCGCGCTGCTGGCGGCGCTCTCGGCGCATATTTTCAGCGTGTTCTTTTATTGGTGACGGGTTCGGTTGGTTAGGGTCGTGGGTTTTGGGGGCAGTTGAATGATGTTTGTCGTCCGCCAGGTCGCCTTGAAGGCAGATGGCAGCGAAATTGTCCGCCAGTCAGAGGTGGTGGGCGAAGAGATATTCATCGGCCGTAACGCCAGCAATGGCGTGCACCTGCCCGATCTGGCGGTGAACCCGGTCCATGCGCGCATCGCCCGGCGTGGCAGCGAGCTGACCATCACAGCGCAATCGCAGCAGCCGTTCGATATCGATGGCCGCAGTGTCGAGGCCACCACGGTTGAGTCGGGGCGCGGCGCGGAGCTGCGCTTTGGCGGTCATATCGTCCAGATCGGGGCGGAGGGTGACAACATCACGCTCACCGTGCGCCGGGTCGAGGCGGTGTCTGACAGCGCCGAGGATAAAGACGAGGGCGCGATCTATTCGCTCAAGGGGCTGCTGCCCGGCAAGCGGATGAGCGCCTGGGGCTTTGCCATCCTCATTCTGATCGCGATGCTGGCATGGCCGATCTACACCTGGTCGAGCTACAAGGACCTGGCCTATAAAGAAAAAGCCACACGTCCTGCCGCTTTCCATGCAGACGGCATGTGGTCATCGGGCAAGCTTAGCCTGGCCCACAAGACCCTCAAGGACGATTGTCAGTCCTGCCATGTCGATGCGTTCGTATCGGTGCGCGACAATGCCTGCATGACCTGCCACGAAAAGGATGCCAGCCCGCACGCGCCGATGGAACGCCAGCTCTCCGCGCGCGGTGACCCCACCGGTTTTGCCGCTTTCCGCCGATTCGTTGCCGCCAGTTTCAACAAACCGGCGGGACGCTGTGTTGAATGTCACACCGAGCATGAGGGTGCCGGTGCTATGGAAGCGACTCAGCAGCGCTTCTGCGCTGATTGTCACGATGGGATGGACACGCGCTTGACCAACACCAAGCTCGATAACGCGGCCGATTTCGGCAATGCGCATCCGCAGTTCCAGCCTGCGGTGTTGGTCAAGCCGTTGCGCGGTGACGACACCAAGGCACCGCGCAAGCGCATCTCGCTCGACAAGAACCCCAAGGAAAACAACGGCCTCAAGTTCCCGCACGACATGCACCTGAGCAAGACCAACGGGGTCGCGCAGATGGGGCGGCGGCTGGCGACCAAGCATGGCTTCGGTGATGCACTTGAATGCTCTGATTGTCACAAGGCGGACAAGAACAACGTCGGCTTTCTCGAAGTCGATATGGAAGAAAGTTGTGCAATGTGCCACAGCCTGTCCTTCGACAAAATCGGTGGCACGTATCGCACGCTGCGGCATGGTGAGCCGGATATGGTCAAGGCGGATCTGCGCGCCTTTTATCGCTCGACCGCGCCTGCGCGCCCGATCAATCTTGGCAGCCTGGCACGGCAGCGCCCCGGCGCGGTCAATGCGCGGCGTACCGCTGGCGATTATGCCCGCGCTGTCAATTTTCGCGGCACCCGCGCGGATCAGGCGATCCGTCAGGTCTTCTCGCGTGGAGGTGCCTGTTATGACTGCCATGTCGTCACCCCGCCATCGTCATCGGGCGGGCTCGATTTTCAGATCGCGCCGGTCGCGCAGACCAAGCGCTATTTGCAAAAGGGCTGGTTCACGCATGACGCGCACGACAAGGAAGAGTGCACCAGCTGCCACCTTGCGGAAAAATCGAGCGAGGCCAGCGATCTGTTGATCCCCGGCATCAAGAACTGCCGGACCTGCCATGTCGGTGAGACCGGCGAATCGCTCATCAAGGTAAAAAAGCCGGTCGAATCGACCTGCGCAATGTGTCACGATTACCACGCCGACAAGGGGGCTCCATGGCTGCTACGCGAGCAAGACAAGAAGAAAAAGCAGCCTATCATAACGGCGCGGTCGTCGGCCCACGGAACAGGAGCGCGTCTGCAACGTTAGGCGGCGTGCCCTTTGGGGAAGAGCACAAAGGAAAAGAACGCCGGATGTTGATTGCGCAGGTTACCGATATTCATCTGGGCTTTGACCCTGACAATCCGGCTGAGTTCAATCGCAAGCGGCTTGATCAGGTCATCGCCATGCTGCGCCAGATTGACCCGCAGCCCGATATGCTGATGGCGACAGGCGACCTGATCGACCGGGGCGATGAAGACAGCTACCGGCGGCTGAAGAATGCGTTCTCGGTGCTGCCGTTCCCGGTGCACATGTGCATGGGCAATCATGATCAGCGCGATACCTTCAGCGCACAGTTTCCCGAAGTGCCGGTGGTCGATGGCTTTGTCCAATATGAAGTCGAGGCCGGGCCGCTGAGGGTGCTGGTGCTCGATACGCTCGAGGAAGGGCGCCACGGCGGCGCGTTCTGCGAGGTGCGCGCTGCCTGGCTGACTGCGCGGCTTGCCGAGGCACCGAACCGTCCGACGCTGATCGTGCAGCACCATCCGCCGATTGAGGTGGGTATTCCATGGATGAACACGCACCCTGAAGAAGCGTGGGTGCACCGGCTCTCAGCCTGCTTTGCCGGCCAAAACCAGATTGTCGGCATGATCTGCGGCCACGTTCACCGTGCCATCGTCAGCCACTGGAACGGCTTTCCGGTCGCGATCTGTCCGTCGAGCGCGCCGCAGGTGGCGCTTGAGCTCGCCCCCATCGATCCTGATACGCCCGATGGCCGCAACATGATCATCGCCGACGCTCCTGCCTTTGCACTGCACTGGTGGAACGGCCGCGAACTGATCACCCATTATGAAACCGCCGACGAACACGTGATGCTCGCCCGCTACGACGAAAAAATGCAACCGCTGGTGCGCAGCCTGCTGGCGGAGCGGCCTTGAATCCAGGGTGACGGTAAATTGGTGGAGCCTAGCGGGATCGAACCGCTGACCTCTACACTGCCAGTGTAGCGCTCTCCCAGCTGAGCTAAGGCCCCGTATGCGCCGGTCCGGGTGGTGTCGGGCGCTGATGAAGGACCGCTCCTTTAGTCGAGCGGTCCATGCGAGGCAAGGGGCAAAACGCCCCCTGCGCGCGGCAATCAAACAACATTTAAACCGCAAACCGGCAGCGCGCACTGCGCCGCCGGTTTGGCGCGCGATCAGCTTTCCTCGTCGCCATCGTCGCTGGCGGCAACGCCCAGATCGTCGTCTCCGCCCAGATCGACATCATTGTCGGGCGAATCGCCATCGTCATCGATGTCCAGATCCTCGTCGGCCAGATCAACCGACTCCTTCTCGACAACTTTCTTCTTCTCTTCCTCAAACGGCATCGGCTGCTTGGACTTGAGCACCGGCTCGGGTGTCCAGCTGTTGCCGCAGGTGATGCAGGTGACAGGATCGTCCTTGCCCAGGTCGTAAAAGCGGATGCCGCATTTCGGGCAGCTGTGCTTGGCGCCCCATTCAGCTTTGATCATGGATAAAAGGCCTCGGTTCAATTGCGTGCAATGATGTGTGGAAGAGATGTGCCAGTTCCGGTCTGTTGAGCAAGCTGCAAAGACCGAAAATTGGCGTGCGCCTTGCCATAGCTTTATGCCGCTGTCAAAAGCTGCGTCGCATTTGCCCTTAAGGCTGCGGCCTGCACTGACCGGACCCACACTGACCATCATGCCTCATTCTGTTTCGCCCGGGCCGTCGCCCCGCACGTTCCGGCCCTCTGGCCCGTTGACCGGCACGATCTGTGTGCCCGGTGACAAATCGATCTCGCACCGCGCATTGATGCTGACGGCGCTGTGTATCGGGCAAAGCCGGATATCGGGGCTGCTGGAGGGCGAAGATGTGCTCGCCACCGCCGCCGCGATGCGAGCGATGGGCGCAGTCATCACGCGCGCCGACGATGGCGTCTGGACGGTGCACGGCGTGGGCGTGGGCGGCCTGATGCAGCCGGCCAGTCACCTCGACATGGGCAACAGCGGCACTTCGACCCGGCTGCTGATGGGGCTGATCGCAAGCCATCCGATCAGCGCAGTGTTCACCGGCGATGCCTCGCTCAGCCGTCGCCCGATGGCGCGGGTGACCGATCCGCTCGGCCGGATGGGGGCGGAGTTTAGCGCTAGCCCCGACGGCACCCTGCCGCTGATGATGCGCGGGATCGCGCCTGCCATGCCGATCACCTATCGCTTGCCGGTGGCATCGGCGCAGGTCAAATCGGCGGTGCTGCTTGCCGCGCTCAACACGCCGGGCACGACAACGGTGATCGAGCCGGTGGCGACGCGTGATCACAGCGAGCGCATGTTGGCCGGGTTTGGTGCGCAGATCGCTGTGGAAACGGACCGAGAGGGGGTGCGGCACATCAGCGTGACCGGGCCGTGCGACCTCACCGCACAGGACATCGCGGTGCCGGGCGACCCCTCGTCCGCGGCGTTCTTCATCGTTGCGGCGTTGATTGTGCCGGGGTCGGACCTCACCATTGAGAATGTTGGCATGAATGCGACCCGCACCGGATTGATCGATGTGCTCACCCAGATGGGTGGCCAGATCGAGCGACTGAACGAGCGCGTCATCGGCGGCGAGCCGGTCGCAGATCTGCGGGTGCGGGCCAGCACGCTCAGCGGCATCAGCGTCGATCCGGCGATTGCGCCGAGCATGATCAACGAGTTCCCGGTGTTCTTCATCGCCGCCGCGATGGCCGAGGGCACGACTGTGACCAGCGGACTCGACGAGCTGCGCGTCAAGGAATCGGACCGGCTGGCGACGATGGCGGCGGGGCTGGCCGGGATTGGCGTGGCTGTTAAGGAGCGCGCCGACGGGCTGGTCATCCA
>NZ_JBGTFM010000374.1:0-10644 GCF_041747255.1 Blastomonas sp.
GATCTGCTCAAGGAACCACAGGTCATATTTGCTGATCGCATGGACCTCATCGATGGTCAGCCCTTCGCGCATTGCCTGCGCCGCGATCAGCAGCCGGTCGGGCGTCGCCTGCGACAGCGCAGCAATAATGTCATCGCGCGGCGCGCCGACCAGATGATCGATGGTGTTGAACCCGCTGAGCCCCGTCTCGAGCCCGCGCAACGCCTTTTGCACCGATTCCTGGAAGTTGCGGCCAATCGCCATGACCTCCCCAACCGATTTCATCGCGGTGCCAAGCAGTGGGCTCGCGCCCTTGAACTTTTCAAAGGCAAAGCGCGGGATCTTGGTCACAACATAATCGATGGTCGGCTCAAAGCTTGCAGGCGTCGCACCGGTGATGTCGTTGGTGATCTCGTCGAGCGTATAGCCCACCGCCAGTCGCGCCGCGATCTTGGCGATCGGAAAACCGGTCGCCTTGGATGCCAGCGCCGACGAGCGCGACACGCGCGGATTCATCTCGATCACGATCAGCCGGCCATCGGCGGGATTGACCGCGAACTGCACGTTTGATCCGCCGGTTTCGACGCCAATCTCGCGCAACACAGCAATGCTGGCCGAGCGCATGATCTGGTATTCCTTGTCGGTCAGCGTCAACGCCGGAGCCACCGTAATGCTGTCGCCGGTATGCACACCCATCGGATCGACATTCTCGATCGCGCAGATGATGATGGCGTTGTCGTTTTTGTCGCGCACCACCTCCATCTCATATTCTTTCCAGCCGAGCAGCGATTCCTCGATCAGCACCTCGGTGGTCGGTGATGCAGCAAGCCCGCCGGTGACGATCTGGACAAACTCGTCGCGATTGTATGCGATGCCGCCGCCGGTGCCGCCCATCGTGAAACTTGGGCGGATGATCGCAGGCAGCCCGGTGGTCTCCAGCCCCGCCAGCGCCTCATCAATGCTATGCGCAATCGTCGAACGCGCCGATTCCAGCCCGATCCTGTCCATCGCCTCACGGAATTTCTGCCGATCCTCGGCCTTGTCGATCGCCTCGGCCTTCGCGCCGATCAGTTCGACATCATATTTGGCAAGCGTTCCATCGGCATCGAGCGCCAGCGCGGTGTTGAGCGCCGTCTGTCCGCCCATCGTCGGCAAAACGACCAGCTTGTCGTCCGGGCGCTCGGCGCGTTCCTTGGCGATGATCTTGGCGACGATCTCGGGCGTGATCGGCTCAACGTAAGTGGCGTTGGCCATATCCGGGTCGGTCATGATCGTCGCGGGGTTGGAATTGACCAGAATGATCCGGTAGCCCTCCTCCTTCAGCGCCTTGCACGCCTGCGTGCCCGAATAATCGAACTCGCATGCCTGGCCGATGACGATCGGGCCAGCGCCGATGATCAGGATGCTGTTTATGTCGGTGCGCTTGGGCATTGCTTATTTTGCTCGCTTTGCATACATTGATTGCATTGATGACGTAAAAAGGAGACGAGTCGTGGCCAGCCTGACCGTTCGCAATGTGCCAGACGATGCCAAGCTGCGCTTCCGCCAGGTTGCCGCCGCGCATGGCCGATCAATGGAAGAGCACTTGCGGGTTCTGATCTGCGAAGCAGGAATGGCTGCGGCTGATCCGTCGGTGCGCGACGCTCCGATACCGTTCAAGGTGCATCCCGAATCCGATCCAAAAGCCGAAAGCCGCGAACGGATTGAGCGGCTGATCGAGGCTGGGCGCGGGATCGGGTGGGAGCCCGAACCGCGCGAAGTTGGCACGATCAAGGAAACGGACTTTTTTTGATCATCGTCGATACCAACGTCTGGAGTGTTCAGTTCAGGCGCCATCCCGACCAAAGGGTTGTTGACTGGCTGATCGCTCATGACCGGGATCTGTGGTTGTCGGCCATTGTCATTGCTGAAATTCGCTATGGTGCCGAGCTGCCCAAAGCGTCGGCGATGCGTCTCAGGTTGGTGCGGTGGCTGGACATTCTCGAAACCACTTACGCCGATCGAATATTGCCCTTCGAAAGCGACGCAGCCCATGTTTTCGGCGCATTGCGCGCTCATCGACCCGAAACCAGCACCCTGCTGGATTTGCAGATCGCTGCGCAAGCGATCGCCCATGATTGCGCGGTCGCCACCCGCAACGTAAAAGACTTTGCCTGGACGGGGGTTCGGCTGATCAATCCCTGGGGCGATTGACCGCGCCATCAATGCACCGATCCGGTCTGCGCTTCGCAGCCCCAGCCGTCATATTCGACATCGAACATGATCTCGATCTGCAGGCAGGTGCGGGTGAGGTTGCGGATCGATTCCGCGTCCACCGCCTGATCGCGCTCAAGGAACAGATAGGGCTTGCCACCCTCCGGGTCATCCTCGCGGTCAAGCTCGACAAAGCCGAAGGTCTTCGCCGCCTCAGCCAGAGCCTGCAGATGATCGGGATAACCACGAAAGCTCACATCCACCGCGCGTTTGATATGCGCCCGGTCGCCATTGTCGGCGAGATGCTGTAACACATCACGATCCGCCTCGAACTCCTCGTCAAGCCGCGCCGGGTCCACCTTGGGGAGTTTGATGCTCATTCGGCAGGCTCACTTGCATTGAGTCCGCTGACAAAACTCTCAAACAAATAGAAGCTGTCCTGAGGGCCGGGTGAGGCTTCGGGGTGGTACTGCACACCGAACGCGCGCTTGTCAGTGAAGGCGATGCCGCAGTTGCTGCCGTCGAACAGCGAGACATGGGTTTCTACCACATTGGCGGGGAGGGTTGCCCCGTCGACCGCGAAGCCGTGGTTCATGCTGGTGATTTCGACCACGCCCGTATCCAGCCGTTTGACCGGATGGTTCGCGCCGCGATGGCCCTGGTGCATCTTCATCGTACGCGCACCTGCAGCAAGGCCAAGCAGCTGATGGCCGAGGCAGATGCCGAAGATCGGTACATCGCGCTCCAGCAGCGCCTTGATCACCGGCACGGCATATTCGCCGGTCGCAGCGGGATCGCCGGGGCCGTTCGAGAGGAACACGCCATCGGGCTGAAGCGCGAGGATCGCATCGAGCGGGGTTTGCGCGGGGATCACCGTCACGCGTGCACCCGCCTGCACCAGCGAGCGGAAGATGTTGTGCTTCGCGCCATAGTCGATGGCGACAACATGGGGCGAACTGGCCCTCTCTCCATTAGGGGAGAGGGAGGAGCCGCGCAGCGGCGGGGGGAGAGGGGTGCGCGCCGGGGGTTGCGCGTTCCCCTCTCCCAACCCTCTCCCCTGAAGGGGAGAGGGCTCAGAAGCCGAGTAACCAGCCCCTAGGCTCCAAATGCCGCCGTCCCAGCCGCGCGTTTCTGCACCGGTGACCGTGGCGGCCAGATCCATGCCCTCCAGCCCCGGCCAGGCCTGTGCCATCGCCAGCAGCGCCTCGATGTCGAACACGCCATCGGGTGCATGGGCAATTACCGCGTTCGGCGCGCCCGATGTGCGGATGCGCCGGGTCAGTGCGCGGGTATCGACGCCCGAAATACCAATGCGCCCCTGCTGCACCATCCAGTCGCTGAAATGCTGGGCAGACCGGAAGCTGCTGGGGTTGGTGACATCTTCCCGCACGATGCAGCCCAGCGCATGCGGAGCATCGGCCTCAATATCATCGGCGTTCGCGCCGACATTGCCGATGTGCGGAAAGGTGAAGGTGATGATCTGTCCGGCATAGCTGGGGTCAGTCATGATCTCCTGATAGCCGGTCATCGCCGTATTGAAACAGACCTCGCCCACCGCCGCGCCCGCAGCGCCAAAGCCCCTGCCCCAGATCGCAGTGCCATCGGCCAGAAGCAGCAGCCCCGTTGCGCCCTGGGGCTGATCGGGGTTGGTGGCGTGGGCCATGGAGATATCCCTTGTGTTACATGCCTGTGTGTGCGGCTTCGCCTGCTCAGGCGCGTGCCCGGCAAGGCGCATATCCGCACCTGCCCTGCTCCGCGCAACCGACAGTCAAATTGGCGGGTCACTAGGCCCCGTATCCGTGCACGGTCAATCTATGAAAAACATTTTGTTACAGCTATGCTGGTCGCTTATTTCAAAAACCATTGAAAAAGGTGCCCCTCGCATGATTCGCGATACGCTAAAGGCTGCGCAGGTTGCGGCAATGAAGGCGGGCGACAAGCCCCGCACCGCCGCGATCCGCCTGATCCTCTCCAAGATCAAGGACCGCGATATCGAACTGCGCACCGCGTCCGCGCCCGCCGATGACGATGCAATGGTCACCGAAGTGCTGCAGAAGATGATCAAGCAGCGCCGCGAATCGATTGCGCTCTACGAACAGGGCGACCGCGCCGAACTCGCCGCGATCGAGGCCGCCGAGGTTGCGGTGATCGAGGAATTCCTGCCAGCACAGCTCGACGAGACCGAAGCAAAAGCCGTGATTGCCGCGATCGTTGCCGAGACCGGCGCGGCCAGCCTCAAGGACATGGGGCGCGTCATGGCGGAGGTGAAAGCCCGCCATGCGAGCGAAATCGACATGAGCAAAGCGAGCGGCTGGGTGAAAGAGGCATTGGCGGGGTAATGACAGGGCCATGACCCTCACCCCGCAATGGCTGGACGAACTGCGCTCACGGATCACCTTGTCGAGCCTGATCGGGCGGCACGTGAAGGTGCAGCGCGCTGGCCGCGAATACAAGGCGTGTTGCCCGTTCCACAACGAGAAAACCCCCAGCTTCACGATCAACGACGACAAGGGCTTCTATCATTGCTTTGGCTGTGGTGCCCATGGCGATGCGATCCGGTTTATGACCGATCATCAGGGGCTGGGCTTCATGGATGCGGTGAAGGAGCTGGCGGCGGAGGCCGGGATGACCGTGCCTGCGCCCGATCCGCGCGCCGCGCAAGCTGCAGAGGCGCGCGCGTCGTTGCACGATGTCTGCCAGGCGGCGCAGGACTGGTTCGTCGCGCAACTGCACAGCGCCGCCGGCGAGCAAGCGCGCGCCTATCTGAAGCATCGCGGACTTTCAGCGGAAACCATAAAGCGCTTTGGCATCGGCTTTGCGCCCGATTCGCGCACCGGCATCAAATCGGCGCTGGCATCGATTGACGAGGCGCTGTTGGTTGAGGCCGGGCTGCTGATCAAGGTCGATGACCGGACGCCCTATGACCGGTTTCGTGGCCGCATCATGATCCCGATCCGTGATCCGCGCGGGCGCGTAATCGCATTCGGCGGGCGGATTCTTGGGTCGGGCGAGCCGAAATATCTGAATTCGCCCGACACGCCGTTATTCGATAAAGGCCGCACGCTGTACAACCTTGATCTGGCGGCCCCGGCATCGCGCCAGACGGGTCGTGTAATTGTGGTCGAAGGCTATATGGACGTGATCGCGCTGGCGCAGGCGGGCTTTGGCGAGTGCGTCGCGCCGCTGGGCACCGCGCTCACCGAGCATCAGCTTGATCGGCTGTGGAAGATGGTCGATCAACCCCTGCTGTGCTTTGATGGCGACGGTGCCGGGCAAAAGGCAGCGCTGCGGGCGGTGTCGCGCGCGCTCCCACTGCTGCGCCCGGGCCAGTCGATCGGCTTTGTGCCAATGCCTGCGGGGCAGGACCCGGACGACCTTATCAGGGCGCAGGGCGCTGCCGCTTTTGCTGCGCTGGCAGCCAACCCCATCAGCCTGCTCGATCACCTGTGGGCATGCGAATATCAGGCCGAGCCGCTCTCCAGCCCTGAGGCGCGCGCAGGACTGAAGGCGCGGCTGATCGCGCATGCCGACAACATCGGCGATAGCGACATCAAGGCGCTGTACAAGCGCGAGATCAACCAGCGCTTTTCAGACACGTTTTTTGCGCCGCGCCTTCGCACTGGCCAGGGCGCATCGTTTGAGAAAGCCCGGTTTGACAAGGGCCAATTTGAAAGGGGCAGGCCCTGGCAACGCCGCGACATCCTGCCGCCGCCCGATGCCGAGACGCTTGTATTGAGCCGCCAGCCGATCAGCGATCTGGTGTTGCGCGGGGTGCTGCTCGGCCTGATCCAGCGGCCCGAACAGATTGCGGCGCATTCCGAACAGCTCGCCGATTATCTGCCACTTGCCGGGCCATGGGCGGGTCTGCTCGACGCGCTGATCGAAGCGGCACTCGGCGCAAGCCGCCTTGATACCGCTGGCATTCTTACCATATTGGCTGAACGCGGCGCAGACGGTAGCGCGAAGCAGCTTATGCAAGGCACCAATCCCGGGTTTTCATTTTGTCAGCCAATAGGCGAAAGCCCGGAACTGGCGCGTGAAGCGATCGTAGCTGAAGACCTGCACGAGGCCATTGAGTTGATGACCATCCGCCCCAAACTGCTTGCAGCGCTGCGCGATGTAACCCGGCGTTTCGAGAATGAGTGTGAAGATGGATTGTTTTTGGAGCAACAGCAGCTAAGGGCAAAGCAGCAGCATTTCGACCAGCGATTGATTGCGCTTGCAGAACGCGGCACTTAAGGTTGTCGTTTTGGTAAGCGGGCTCCGCCTAACGGGCCGGAATACGAGTAAGAATTCATGCGCACCCGTTGTGGCACGCACGGACCAAAGTGACAGGAATGACCGAATTGGCAAGCAAGGCACCGAAAGAAACAAAGGCCGACAGCACAGATGCACCGCTGATCGACCTTAACGAAGCGTCGGTCAAGAAGCTGCTCGCCCGCGCCAAAAAGCGTGGGTACATCACCTATGATGAACTGAACGAAGCGCTGCCGCAGGACCAGATGTCGTCCGAGCAGATCGAAGACGTGATGTCGGCGATCTCCGAAATGGGCGTCAACATCGTCGAGAACGATGAAGAGGTGGCTGAGGAAAACGCCGCAGAGGATGCTGAGCCTGCGGCTGACGAGGCTGATTCGCTCAACATCTCGCCCGAGAAGAAAAAAGAGACGATGGACCGCACCGATGATCCGGTGCGCATGTATCTGCGCGAGATGGGCGCGGTTGAACTGCTCAGCCGCGAGGGTGAAATCGCCATCGCCAAGCGCATCGAGGCGGGCCGCGATACGATGATCCTGGGGCTGTGCGAAAGCCCGATCACCTTCCACGCCATCATCGAATGGTCCACCGCGCTCAACGAGGGCGAAATGCAGCTGCGCGAGATTCTCGATCTCGATGCCATGCTGTCGAAGGAGCCCGCGCCCGAAAGCCTGACCGAGGACGGTGAGGATAACGGCGAGATCAGCGAAAAGACCGCCGGCCCCAGCTTCAAGGAAGAAGAAGAGGTCGAGGAAGAACCCGCCGACACCAATGATGAAGAAGACGATCTGACCGAACGCCGCGCGCGTCGTCCTGACGATGAGGAAGAGGAAGACAACACCCTTTCGCTCGCACAGATGGAAGCGCAGCTGAAACCTGCCGCGCTCGAAAAGTTTGCGCAGATCACCTCATTGTTCCGCAAGTTCGAGAAGATTCAGCTCGAGCGGCTTAACGCGCTCGGCATCGGCGACGATTTCCCGGCAAACCGCGAAAAGACCTATCAGAAGCTGCGCGAAGACCTCACCGCCGAGGTTGAGTCGGTGCAGTTCCACGCCAACAAAATCGAGTATCTGGTCGATCAGCTTTATGCCTTCAACCGGCGCCTGACCGCGCTGGGCGGGCAGATGCTGCGCCTGGCCGAGCGTCACAAGGTGCCGCGCAAGGACTTCCTTGATCGCTATGTCGGACATGAGCTTGACGAAAACTGGTTCGAAACCGTGGCAGGTATCGACAAGAAATGGGCCGCTTTCGTGAGCAACGAAGCCGCCGCAGTTGACCGCATCCGTGCCGAAATCTCGGACATTGCCGCCGCCACGGGCATGAGCCTGGGCGAGTTCCGCCGCATCGTCAACATGGTGCAGAAGGGCGAGCGCGAGGCGCGTATCGCCAAGAAGGAAATGGTCGAGGCGAACCTGCGCCTCGTCATCTCGATCGCCAAGAAATACACCAACCGTGGACTGCAGTTCCTCGACCTTATTCAGGAAGGCAACATCGGCCTCATGAAGGCGGTCGACAAGTTCGAGTATCGCCGCGGCTACAAGTTCAGCACCTATGCGACATGGTGGATCCGGCAGGCGATCACCCGTTCGATTGCCGATCAGGCGCGCACCATCCGCATCCCGGTGCATATGATCGAGACGATCAACAAGCTGGTGCGCACCAGCCGCCAGTTCCTGCACGAACAGGGTCGCGAGCCGACGCCCGAAGAAATGGCCGAACGCCTGTCGATGCCGCTCGAAAAGGTCCGCAAGGTGATGAAGATCGCCAAGGAGCCGATCAGCCTCGAAACGCCGATCGGCGACGAGGAGGACTCGCACCTCGGCGATTTCATCGAAGACAAGAACGCGATCATCCCGGTGGATGCGGCAATCCAGGCGAACCTCAAGGAGACGGTCACGCGCGTGCTGGCATCGCTAACGCCGCGCGAAGAACGCGTCCTGCGCATGCGCTTCGGCATCGGCATGAACACCGACCATACGCTTGAAGAGGTGGGCCAGCAGTTCTCGGTTACGCGTGAGCGCATCCGGCAGATTGAAGCGAAAGCGCTGCGCAAGCTTAAGCATCCGTCACGGTCGAGGAAGATGCGGTCGTTCCTTGATCAGTGAGAGGGAATGGCTGGTTTCGACGGGCACGGCATGCAAACGCCCTGCCGGCGCAACCTTAATAAGCAGGTGCATTGCTTGGTCAGAACCCATACCGGTTTGGCTGACTCCTATGAAGCACCTCTTCCCGCGGCAGCATCTATTGCGACCGCCCCCAGCCCCCCTACACTTTGGTCCCTAACGCTCTGACAGCGCCGAAAAACCTTATTCGCAGCGCATCGTAGGTCGGTAGACCTGCGTCGCGTTGGTCCCGGAATTACCGCCAAGCGTGATACCGCCACCCGGCAAGTATATCCGGCCGTCGATTACCGCACTGCCCTTAAGCCCGTGGATGGCAATCGGGAGATCCGGCAATCTGGTCCAGCGGTCAGCGCGGGGATCATAGCCGTAAGTGGTCGGAGTCAGCCCCAATACGTGCGTCATTTCGCCCTCTCCGCCGAAGACGAACATACAGCCGGCATGCGCCGCACCGGTGATCCCTCCTACGGGCTTTGGAAGCGGCGCTCCCTGGGTCCAGCGGCGAGTTGCAGGATCGTAGATTTCGACTGCATCCACCCGCTCAGCCGCTGCGCCCGGGCCAGTTCGCCCGCCGGCAACGATGATTTTGCCGTTCAGCGCAACCATTGCCAGATGATTGCGCTGTGTTGGCATGTCCGGAAGCTTTTCCCACGTGTCGGTCGTCGGGTCGTAGACCTCGAAGGCGGAGCCACCGGGCGGGCGGCCGCCAGCGACATAGATTTTCCCATCGATGACTGCCTTTCCGCCGCCCCCGCGCGCGGTCGGCATCGGCGATCGCGCGACCCACCCACCGACAGCCGGATCATGCATCCAGACGTTCGCGACAAAGGTTTCCGGCCGTCCGGTACTCGCGCCTTCGATCTCGCCACCAAGCAAATAGATCTTGCCATTTACCGCCGCGACAGGCGTGTGGTGGATTGGCTGGGGCAAGGCGGGGCCAAGCGTCCAGCGACTTGTCTTCGGGTCAAATATCTGCACGAGGTTCGACGGCAACCGCCCGGGCGGGTACCCACCCAGCACCCAGACCTTGCCGTCGAATTCGGCAACTGCATGCTCGGAGCGGGCGAGAGGCATCGACCAGCTCATGCTCCATCCATCGACAACCGGGAATGCGTCAATCGGGGGGCCCTGGCTCGCCCGATCGTTCCAGCTTTCGCGAAGCTCGTTGGACTCAACAGGCGTGGACCGGTCAGGCGGCGGGGCTTGTTGGGCCATGGCAGCGCCCTCCGGACGTGCCATTGCCGTGCCCGTCAGCTCAACGGAGCGTCCCTCGCGCAAAACGACGACGGATACCCGATCGCCGACTTTCAAGCTTTCGATATAGTCAGTAAGAACTTGCGGTCCGGTTACCGGCTTGCCGCCAACCTGAAGAAGAATGTCGCCGGGCTGTATGCCCATGGCCGCTGCCGTCGCGCCGGGCATCACGGCGTTGACCTTGGGGCCTTGCGGACCCGGTTCAAGCCCGAACCCGAATGCAACGGCAGGCGGCCCGTTTTGCTGTGCCATTACGGTGGTGGCAATCAAAAGCGCCGCCGACGCCGCGCCAAGAGTCGGGAGGTTAGTGAATTTGCGGAAAATGCTGCGCCTATAAATCATCTTACCATCCCCTCTTGAAATTCATAAATGCATCCTTGCTAACAAATTCGACGGATCGACCGAAAATTCGACGAACGACAGGCTGGGACCGCCAAATGTCGGTTTTGGGTCGACACTCGATCACAGCGAGCACGCGATGGCTGCGGCGAAGTGCGTGGCTGACAGCAAGTTGCTGGCTGGTTTGCGGTCGCGTCTGGCCATGCTGTGGAAATTTCTGAGGCAGCAAAAAATGGCCCCAACCTATCGGCGATGGTCGGCGCCTGCTTTTGCCCAACTCGCCCCCCGTAAACCCTGTCTTTAGGAAATGCCGCTATAGTCCGCGATGGTGGGGCTTACGCCTCCCCAGTTTGCGCCAAGAAGATCAGGGGACCAGCCAGTGTCGTTTATATCGCCCGGTGGCTTTGGTCGCACCGATCCGCCCGCATCGCCGCCGCGTTCGCTGGACGAGGCGCTGGCGCAGGGAGGCAGCGGCGGGCATCGCTTCGTGGTTGGGCTGGCG
>NZ_JBGTFM010000375.1:0-7085 GCF_041747255.1 Blastomonas sp.
GCTGCCCGCCGCACCCTAAATGCGCCGCCTTCGCAGCGGCTCTCCGCCGCGTGATGGCCCTTGGGGCGGAGTAGCTCAGCCGGTTAGAGCAGCGGAATCATAATCCGCGTGTCGGGGGTTCGAGTCCCTCCTCCGCTACCATTCTCCTGTCTGCCGACGCACGTGGACAGTTGAAAAAACCCCTGATTTCCGCTAGTTTAAGGACAGTCGTTGGTTGTCAGCGATTGCCTTTGTCTGCCTGCAATCGTGGAAGATGGGGGCCTAATTCGGGGGCCTTGCGAGACTCCCGCAGAATTGAGGCCCCCAATGGCGCTGACTGATACCGCGATCCGAAACGCTAAACCCAAGGAAAAGCCCTACAAAGTCGCAGACTCTCAGGGCCTGTATCTGTTGGTCAACCCAAGGGGCAGTAAGCTGTGGCGGGTCAAATACCGAATAAACGGCGCGGAACGGAAGCTGGCGCTTGGGGCGTACCCGGTGATCACACTGGCCGAGGCCCGCGCGGCGAGGGATACAGCCCGCAGGCAACTTGCCCACGCGGTTGATCCGAATGTTGCCAAGCGACAGGCCCGGATTGAGGCGAGTATGCGGGCGGGCAACAGCTTCGCCAGCGTTGCCGAGGAATTGATTGCGAAGCGTGAGCAGGAAGGCGTTTCCCCGCGAACACTCGAAAAATATACCTGGCTGCTGAAATTGCTTGGCCCGGAATTCGGGCGCAGGCCGGTCGCGGAGATCACCCCGGCAGAGCTGTTGCACGAGTTGAAGCATCACGAGCGCCGGGGACGGCTGGAAACGGCTAAGCGGATGCGTTCGTTTGCCAGTCGCGTATTCCGATATGCCGCCGCAACGACGAGAGCCGAGCGTGACCCCGCGCAGTTGCTCTTGGGGGCACTCATACAGCCGAGGGTTAAGCATTTCGCCGCCATTACCGAGCCAACGGAATTTGGTGCGTTGCTGCGCGCTATTGAGGACTACTCAGGCGACCCGGCGGTGATGCACGCGCTCAAACTGACACCGCACCTGTTCCAGCGTCCCGGCGAGCTGCGGCAGATGGAATGGGTCGAGATCAACTTTGAAAAGGCGGTCTGGACGCTTCCGTCTGACAAAATGAAAATGCGGCAACCCCACGCAGTGCCGTTATCCCGGCAGGCGCTCGCAATTCTGAAAGGTATGCAGGGACTGACCGGCAAGGGGAAATACGTGTTCCCATCGGTCAGAACACGCGCGCGGCCAATCTCCGAGAATACGGTCACCGCCGCATTGCGCCGCATGGGTTATACCAAGGAGCAAATGACCACGCACGGTTTCCGCACTTCCGCATCCTCGCTGTTGAACGAATCCGGCAAGTGGAACCCCGACGCCATCGAGAGGGCATTGGCGCATATGGTTTCGGGTGAGATACGGCGCATCTACAACCAGTCAGCCTATTGGGGCGAACGTGTTGCAATGGCGCAGTGGTGGAGCGACTATCTGGACGAGTTGAGGGAAGGCGGAAACAGATGACAGGCAGCCCCGGTGAAGGATGGAAAGTCTTCGCAGACGGGGATGATCACGAAAATGTTCCGCTCTGGAAGGCCTTGGCGCAATTCACGTCCGACGACCTAGACGAAGGTTTGAAAGCCAATGCCGCTGTCATCAATCGGGCGACCCCGCCTTTCGCGCGATATTACAATGGCGCTTTCATTGTCAGCATGGTCTTCGGGTTTCTGTTCGTCATATTCCTGACCGGCCTGCTGATTTCATCGCCCTCCAAATCAGCAAACCTCTTTTCGTTCCTCACACTGGCGACCCTTGCCGCAACGGCCGCACCGCATCTCTGGCGGCAGCTCTACCAATATGGCTTGAAGACCCCGGACACCCCTCTGGACCTGCCACACGCGCCAGACCGGCATTTTGACGAATTTCTGGGTTTTCTCCAGAAGGCGGCTGGCCCTCGCGCCTACTACATATCCCGCTTTGGAAAGAAGCGGGTGTTCCTCAATCGCAGGCAGTTCTTCGGCAGGCTGCGCTATTTCCTGTTCTCCGAACACAGCGCGGATCGCGCGATCGTCATGCGCTTTCGAACTGGTCATTCCCTTCCCGGCGACATTTTCCTCCATCAGGATGATGTCGATAGAATGCTCGCCATGGGCAAACCGAAGCGCAAAGGCGGGCCGGGCCGGAACAGCAAATACCGTTATGCCGAGGCGATTATCGCCCTGATCGGCGATGAACGGTTAGGCGCTCTGGACCTGAACGACCGGGCGGCATCGATCCGCGCGATAAAGCAATGGCTTGCGGTTTGGTTCGAGGCCAACGCCGATGCATCCGGTGATGTGCCGCGCGGCGACCAGTTGTTGCCCTATGCTGAAAAAATCGCCGACCATCTGAAAAATCCGCCTGCCATCGGCGGGCACTGACCGGCGCGCTCTTTTCCGAAACTGAACCGGCATTTTTGAGCAGCGCCGGGCATTTCTGTTTCCACGACCAACGGCAGATTTCTGCGGCCTTCCCATTACTGGACGACGCACCGGAAACCATGTGCAACTTGGGCCGTCTCCCGCCGCGAATCGGCAACCAAGGAGACGCACATGGAACTACTGGCAATCTCTATCAACGACACCGCCAAGGCGCTCGGCATCGGGCGTTCATCGGTTTACACCCTGCTTAAATCCGGCAGGCTTGATGCGATTAAGATCGGCAGGCGAACGCTGCTGACCACGGAGTCCATCAAACGCTTGGCGCAATCCCGAGCCGACATCTGACCCGCAGGCGCTCCACGGCCCCAGCCTGATTGATGGGCGGGCCGCTCCGCACCTGCTCCCCCGAACCACAAGAACACCCGCCATCGTGGTTTCACGAAAGGATGACCCATGTCCATTTTCCATCGCGCCATGGATCGGTTTGCCGATTTCATCTGGACTGGCCGCAAGGTCAATCTGCGTTTCACCGCTGAATATCGCACCGCCTGCTATGCCGTGCCGCTCATCAACAAGTTGCTGGCCGAGGGTGATGACGGTGATGCGTACCGCACTGCGCTTGTCCCTTGGCATGAGGCCGAGCGACCGCCACTTGCCATCTATCAGGGCGGCACGTCCCGTTGCCGGATCGATGGGCCGTGGCAGATGGCTAGGTGTGACTGGCTTCCGCTCGGTGGATTGATTCTGTCACCCAGCGTTACCGCGCACCTTGATCCGTTCGAGGCGCAGGCGCTGCATGACAAGATGCAGCAGGCGATAGAGACCGTCATTCTGGCATGGGTCCGGGATCATGATCTAACCGCGCTACCGCCGGTTCCGGAGCATTTCGACAGGCGTAGGGCCGACCGGAAAGCCAAGGCGATGATTGCCGCTTGGGCATCCGGCGAGGGGGCTTCTGCAACGTCCATCATCACCCCCGGCGATGGCGTCGATTGCTGTTCTGGCTACACCGCCGACCTCCCATGCGATGCTTGCCGGAAAGGGCCAGCCCATGACTGACGCGGCAACCCACAAGGAGATGTTGTGGGGCTGCGATGCTACGCATCGAGCCAGCAATTTAGATACACACCTCACGCACGGGTGCATCCAGCATTTCTGCGGGTTTGGCGCGATGCTGATAGCATCTCCTCAAGTTCAGGCGCACGGGAACGGCGCAATTCAGCCATTTCTAGCGATGGCGGATAGCATCTCGCCGGGAGCGGCACGATGAGCGCCCGCGCCCAGACCGTGCGGCTCACTCCGTCGCAGCAACGTACCCTTGTCGGCCTCGCCAAGCAGCGCGGATTGAGCGAATACGCAATGCTCGCCCGCGTCGTGGACGCGGGCCTTGCCGCCCTCGTTCACGGGGCGGGCAACGAGATCGATGCCCGCGAGATCGTCACCGAACTGGCAGCAGTCGGCACCCGCATGGTCGATGTCGAGCGGATGCTC
This sequence comes from Blastomonas sp., assembly GCF_041747255.1. GTDB lineage: Bacteria > Pseudomonadota > Alphaproteobacteria > Sphingomonadales > Sphingomonadaceae > Blastomonas. The sequence continues at coordinate 3,891 of NZ_JBGTFM010000375.1, forward strand.
GACCGCGCTTTGTTCACCGCCTGCGCCGCCTATTGCTACGCCCGCAGCGCGGCACAGGCCACGCGCAAGAGCGATGAAGTCATCACTGCCGAGATCAATGCGTCCTATGATCGCCAGCGGCGGCTTTCGCAGGAGCGCCGGAAATGAGTCAGCCGCACGACCGGCGCGCCCATGCCGATGCATTGCGCCGCCACAATCGCAACAATCGGGCCGCGCGCTTCAAGCGGCAGGCCGGTATCATGCTGGCATCAATCGCCCTGGGCGCTGTTGCCGCACCCTATGTCATGCTGGACCGGCAGACGGTGCGGGCGACCGGCACCTACGTCCAAGCCCAAGCGGCGGCATGGTTCGCCCAAGGCACCGTCGCCAATCCCACGATCAGAATCAGCTATGAGGGGGCCGACTATATTGTCCCGGCCCGTGCCGTCATCGCACACAGCTATTATCGGCGCGCGGCCCATGCGACCTATGCCAATGCCATACGCGGCTGCTGGCTGGGATTTGTCGGCTGGCTGGCGAGCCTGTTCCTGTTGCGCGGGGCCATGGCACGGCGGCGCGAGCACGCCTTGCGGGACCGGGTGATTGCCGGAACACTGGTGACGACGGAGGGGCAGCTTGCGAAATTGACCGGCGCCGAGGCCGATGCCCGCGCACTGGCCGTTGGCACTGTCCCTATTTCCGGCAGGCTGGAAACCCGGCACATGGCGATGATCGGCACGACCGGCAGCGGCAAGACCACCGCCTTGCGTCAGTTGCTCGACGGCATCGAGGCGCGGGGCGAAGCCGCCTTGGTCTATGACACCAGTGGCGAGTTCATCGCGCACTATTACAACCCCGAGCGCGGCGACGTGATCCTCAATCCGTTCGATGCCCGCTGCGCCTTCTGGTCGCCCTTCGCGGAGATCACCCACCCCGCTGATGCCGACCGCATCGCCCATCAGCTTATCACCGAGACCGGGCAGCATGACAGCGACGTGTGGCTGGACACCAGCCGCATCCTTGTCGCCAACATGATCCGGGCGCTTTGGCGCGAAGGCAATTGCAGCTTGTCTGATTTGCTGAATGCCTTGCAGGACCGCACCAAAGACGACCTGAAATTGTGGCTGGCGGGCAGCTCCTCGGCACGCACCTTTGCCGATGACGCCGACCGGGCGACCGGCAGCGTGCTGTTCATGCTCGCGAAGGCGGCGAACCTGATCCAGTTCCTCCGCGTGGACGACGGCGGCAGCGTACCCTTCGCCTTCCGGGACTTCATCCACGCGCTGGACAAGCGCACAGGCCCGCGCCCGTGGATATTCGTGCCGCGCAAGGAGGATTATTTCGAGGCGTCCAAGCCATTGCTCGCCTGCTGGCTGGAATGCGCGGCCAGCGCGGTGCTCGGCCTTCCCCCATCGCCCGATCGGCGCATCTGGTTCGTGCTGGACGAGCTGGCCGACTTGCCACGCGTCGATAATCTGGCGCGACTGCTGCCCGAAGGCCGCAAGTTTGGCGCGGCGGTTGTGCTGACCTTTCAGGCGCTGGGCCAGATGCGACATCGCTATGGACCGCAGATCGCGGAATCCATGTTAGGCTGCTGCAATACCAAGCTGTTCCTGCAAACCATCGACAGCGAAACACGGCAGTGGGCCAGCCAGACCATCGGCGAGTGCGAGGTCGAAATCCAGACCATGACCGACGCGCTGGCCGAGGGCGACGACAAGCCCCGGACCACGCTGGGCAAGATACGCAAGATGCGGCCCGCCATTCTGGAAAGCGAACTGCGCCTGCCCAAGTTCGAGGGCTATTTGCTGTTCCCCGATGGCTTGCCGGTGGCGCGGATCAGGCTGACCGCCGATCATGTCGTGCGGCGTGGGCCTGCTCGTCAGCCAGGATTCATCCCCGGCGACCCCAAGACCACCCTTTGGGAACAGGCATTGACCGTCGCGCCAACGGCTGCACCGCCGACACCATCAAACGCCAGCGAGGGGCCAGTCTGATGGTCGCGTCCGTTTCCGCGCTGACCAGTTCAGGTCAGGCCGCCAGCTACTATGAGGCCGACGACTATTATGCCGGGGATGGCCTTTCGCCTTCGGAGTGGCAGGGCAAGGGCGCGGAGGCGCTGGACCTGTCCGGCGATGTTGATCGCGACCAGTTCCGCGAATTGCTCGACGGCAAAGTGGAAGACCAGCAGTTGGGAACGACCCGTGACGGCAAGCTGGAGCATCGCCCCGGCTGGGATGTGACCTTGAGTGCGCCCAAATCGGTGTCGGTCATGGCTGAGGTTGCGGGCGACCGGCGCTTGGTTGCGGCGCATGGGCAGGCGGTAAAAACCGCGCTGGCCCATGTCGAGCAGCATATGGCGGCCACCCGCGTCCGGGACGGCGGCGCGGTGAACCGCGAGACCACCAGCAATCTGGTGGTCGCCAGTTTCCAGCACGGCACCAGCCGCGCGCAAGACCCGCAGCTTCACACCCACAATGTCATCATGAACGCCACCAAGAGCGAGGACGGCGCGTGGCGCAGCCTTGAACCGCGCGCCATCTACCAGCTGCAGAAGCAGATTGGCGCGATCTACCGGCAGGAACTGGCCTTGAAGGTGCGCGAGTTGGGCTATGAGATCGAGACCGGCAAAGACTCGCTATTCGAGATCAAGGGCGTGTCCGGCGAGGTCATGGCCGCGTTCAGCACCCGGAGCGCCGAGATCGAGGCCGCGCTTGGGACACGCGGCACAACCCGCGATGAGGCCAGCGCCGCCGAAAAGCAGATCGCCGCGCTCGACACCCGGCAGGCCAAGGTCGCCGCCGATCATGCATCCCTTGTCGCGGACTGGCGGGAGACGGCCAGCGCAGCCGGGTTCGGGTCGGAGGCACGGCTGGCGATGGTCCGAGAGGCCGAGGGAATAGCGGCCAGCAAGGATCATCGCGCTACCATGGAAATGCAGGGCGACACGAGCGCGGGTCGCGCCGTTGCCCATGCCGCCGACAAGCTGGGCGAACGCAAATCGGTGTTTTCCGCAGCCGCCTTGCAGGAGGAAGCCGGGCGCATTGGGCTGGGCAAGGTCAGCTATGCGCAGATCGGCGAAGCCATGGCTGCGGCCACCAAGCAGGGCGAGTTGATCGATCGCACCCACATTGACCGGCGCGGCGCGGAATTTGCCGGGTTCACCACCCGCGCCAATGTCGAAACCGAAGCCAAGATGCTGCGGATCGAGGCGGA
>NZ_JBGTFM010000376.1:0-3872 GCF_041747255.1 Blastomonas sp.
GGCAGCGCCGCTGCGGCTTCGCTGAAGCCCTTGGGCAAGGGCATCGGCACCGGCTTCACCTTGGTGAGGCGCTCGATGTCCTTGAGCAGGCCGCGCTCCTCGCCGCTGACAAAGGCAATCGCAATGCCGTCCGCGCCGTTGCGCGCGGTGCGGCCGATGCGGTGGACATATTGCTCGGGCACATTGGGCAGATCATAGTTGAACACATGGCTGACCCCGGTGATGTCGATGCCGCGCGCCGCGATGTCGGTGGCGATCAGCACCTTGATCTCGTTGTCCTTGAACGCCTTCAGCGCCGCCATGCGCTGCGACTGGCTCTTGTTGCCATGGATCGCGGCGGAGCGGATGCCGGCCCCTGCCAATGCGCGCACCACCTTGTCCGCGCCGTGCTTGGTGCGGGTGAAGACAAGCGTGCGTTCAGGGCGGATTTCCTGAATCTTGAGCGTAAGCAGCGCCTGCTTCTCGCTCTGGCTGACGAAGGTGACATACTGCTCGACGCGCTCTGCCGTGGTCGCCTGCGGGGCGACCTCGACCCGCACCGGGTTGTTCAGGAACCGCGCCCCCAGCTCGGCAATCGCCTTGGGCATGGTCGCAGAAAAGAACAGGCTCTGGCGGTTCTTGGGCAGCATCGATGCGATGCGCTTCAAGGGCACGATGAAGCCCAAGTCCATCATCTGGTCAGCCTCATCGAGCACGAAGATTTCGACATTCTCGAGCGTCAACGCGCGCTGTTCGATCAGATCAAGCAGACGGCCGGGCGTCGCCACCAGCACATCAGTGCCGGGCGCGAGCTTCTTTTTCTGCTGGAAGATCGGCATGCCGCCGAACACGCAATTGACCGAGAGATTGAGGAACCGCGCATATTCGCGGATGTTCTCGGCAATCTGGGCGGCGAGTTCGCGCGTCGGCGAGAGCACCAGCATGCGGCAGCCTTTATGGGTGCGGCCCTTGGTTTCCTTTGCCAGATGATGCAGCGAGGGCAGCGAGAACGCTGCGGTCTTGCCGGTGCCGGTTTGCGCGATGCCCAGAAGGTCACGACCCTGCATCAATGCGGGAATGGCGTCTTTCTGGATCGGGGTGGGGGTGTCATAGCCTTTGGAATCAAGCGCACGCAAGATCGGGTCGGCAAGGCCAAGTTCATGAAAATAAGACATTATTATACTCTATTACAGAGCAAGGCGCTGACCACACCCATATCGGGGCGGCGCGCGCATTGCGGGGTTTATAAAGCGCCAGACTGTCTGGAACTTCAAAAAAACGCCCCGCGTGAAATGGGATGTTTGGGATCAAGCAGCGGGGTTTCATGGCCCGGCCATCCGGATCGGCGTATGCTCTTGAAGAGAGGCCGATCGACGTTCACGCTGCCGGTTCTTGAGGGGGCACAGGATTGATTTCCAGTGCCAAGGCGCGCTGCTTGAAGGCGCATATGGCGGCGAACCAGCAATTAGGCAAGCAAATTCGCTGCAGCGCCGCCGATCAGCCGAGCAGCGGGACATCCGCCGGGCCGCCGACCAGCACAAAACGGCGGTCGCAATAGCCGCATTCGGCATAGCCCCGTTCATCGATCTGCAGCCATACGCGCGGGTGGCCAAGCGCAGCGCCACCGCGCACATCACTGGCACCATCGCAGGCAACGCGCGAGATGGGGGTGCGAATGGTTTCGGGCGGTTCGATCATGGGGTGGCGAGTATCAAAGTTGCAGCAGGCGCGCAATCGTCACGCGCACGTCCTCACGTTTCCCTTTGCGCTGCCTTTAGCTTGCCGCTAATTCGCTTGCCGTGAACACCGCCGCCATCTCCATCGACAATCTCCGCAAGATTTACGCAGGATCGGGCGGCACGCCGGACAAGCTGGCGCTTGACGGGGTCAGTTTCGATGTGCCGCGCGGGCAGATTTTCGGGCTGCTGGGGCCCAATGGCGCGGGCAAATCGACGCTGATCAACATCCTCTCGGGCATGGTGCGCAAGACATCGGGCTCGGCCTCGATCTGGGGTTTTGACATCGATGTCGATCCGCGCAACGCCAAGGCGTCCATCGGCATCGTGCCGCAGGAGATCGTGTTCGACCCGTTCTTCACCCCTGCCGAGGCGCTTGAACTGCAGGCGGGGCTGTTCGGGGTGCCCAGGGCCAAGCGCCGCACCGCCGAGCTGCTGCGTGCGGTGCGGCTTGAGGACAAGGCAGATGCCTATGCGCGGACACTTTCGGGCGGCATGAAGCGGCGGCTGCTGGTCGCCAAGGCGATGGTCCACGCGCCGCCGATCCTGGTGCTCGATGAGCCGACCGCAGGGGTCGATATCGAACTGCGCCAGCAATTGTGGGATTATGTGCGCGCGCTCAACCGCTCTGGGGTAACGGTGGTGCTGACCACGCACTATCTCGAAGAGGCCGAGCAACTGTGCGACCGCATCGCGATCATCAACCACGGGCGGCTGATCGCCAACAAGCCGACCGCCGAGCTGGTCGGCATGGCGCGCGAGAAGCTGATCGTGCTGACGCTCGACCAGGACATCGCCGCGCTGCCCGCCGACCCCGCGTTCGACAAGGTCAGCAAGATTACCGAGCGGATGGTCGAGATCAGCTACAACAAGGACCATCTCAACGCCGGCCAGGTGATGACCCGCGTGCGCGAGGCGGGCTATGGCATCGTCGACGTGTCAACGCGCGAGGCCGATCTGGAAGACGTGTTCCTGAACCTTACCAAAGCGGTGGCATGAGCCATGGCATTTGGCGTTCGATCCGCGCTTGTCTTGACCGCATTTTTGGCAGGTTGTTCGGACCAACCGGCAACACCTACCGCTGAACAAGGCGAGGTCGTTGCGGCACAAGAAGAACTGAGCATTGATCCTGACGCTACTGGTTTCGGAAAGGCCATCGTATTTCAGGGCGTTGGCAGTTGCTTTCCGGCCCCGGTTTTCAATGCCGAACTCAAGGCATTATTGTCGCGGTTCGATGAAGGCGCTGACATCGAACCACGTCGTCCTACTGCTCATTCCTCCTATTTGGGCAAAGCCGTCGCTGTCACCGAAGGATATCTGTTGTCGGTAACCGCGCCTGTTGAGGGCAAGTGGCTTGGTCTGCGGCTTGCGTCCATTCAACATTGGGCAGCGCCTGAGACTGACTATATCGGTTTCTCCCTCGGATTTTCTGCCACAAAAGCTGAGGTCATCAAGGCTGTTAACGGGATTGGTTTCGGTGTGTTAGCAACCGGAGATCTAATGATTGAGGGAGAAGTTGAATCATATATTCGTGTTTTGGAAGACACGAATGGAAAGGCATTCCTGCAATGCGGCAGTTGATTGACGATGGTGCATTGCTGGATATCCGGCTTGTGATGAGAGAAAGATGCTTTTTCTATGGCCGGTAATCACCACGACATCCTCATCATCGGGTCGGGCGCGGCGGGGTTGACGGCGGCGCTTAGCCTTGCGCGGCATTACCGGGTGCTGGTGCTGGCCAAGGGCGATATCTCGGGTGGTTCGACCGCCTGGGCGCAGGGCGGCATCGCGGCGGTGCTTGAGCCGGGCGATACCTTCTCCAACCATATCGAGGACACGATGGTCGCGGGCGCAGGGCTGAACAGCCGCGCGACCGTAGAATTCGTGGTCGAGAATGCGCCAGCGGCGATCCAGCATCTGGTTGACCTTGGCGTGCCGTTCAACCGGCAGGGCGGCGTTGGATTGGATGCCGATGACCTGCATCTGACCCGCGAGGGCGGGCACAGCCACCGGCGCATCGTGCATGTCGACGATGCCACCGGCTGGGCGGTGCAGCAGGCGCTTGAGCGCGCCGCGCACGCGAGCCCCAACATCACGATGCTGCCCGATATGGTGGCGATTGACCTGATCGCCGACCGCCACCGCGAGAGCCCGGCA
>NZ_JBGTFM010000377.1:0-1703 GCF_041747255.1 Blastomonas sp.
GCGCTTCGGGTCGCTGCGGAGCCTGAATGGCGCCGTCGGCCAGACGCATTTCGCCGCCATGGCTGCCCGCGATGATACCGCGATAGCCCGGCAGATGCACCGCCACATCGGCGACCGCGCGCCCGGTGACCAGCGCCAGCCGCCCCTGGAGCATGTCGGACAGGCGCTCCAGCAGATCGGGCAGGTCAGCAGACACATCGATTGTTGACGGGGTGGCAGCAATGTCGACCAAGGTGCCATCGAAGTCAAGAAACAGGGTCGATTGCCCCAGCAGTCCGGGGGGTGGTTTTTCCTGACGGATAGAAAGCATATGCCTTGATAGCCGCAAAAATGCTGGCGGGCCAACCCATTGCCGGTGAAATCGGGCAGATAGCGAGGGCGACGCGAAAAAACTTGGTAAGGCATGTGGCGCGGACGAAGCGCGCAGTGCATGACGCGACCTTCCTCTCGTCACGAGTGAGCGCAAAATGACCCAGACCGTCGTCGCCGTCGATATCGGTGGCACCCATGCCCGCTTTGCTGTTGCCACGATTGACGGCCGCTGCGTGGTCGCGCTGGGCGAGGCAACGACGCTGCGTACCGCTGATTTTGCCAGCTTCCAGAACGCGTGGGCAGCCTTTGCGCGCGAGCAGGATGCCATGCCGCGCCAGGTTGCGATTGCCATCGCCGGGACGGCGGATGGCGATATCGTGAGCTTCACCAACAACCCGTGGAGCTTTCGCCCGGCGCTGCTGGACGAGCAACTCAAGATCGAGCGCCATATGCTGCTGAATGATTTTGAGGCGGTGGCGCATGCCGTGGGTCAGGCCGATGCGCATTATTTTGAGCCATTGTGCGGCCCCGATGTCGCGCTGCCCAGCGATGGCGTCATCAGCGTACTCGGCCCCGGCACCGGGCTGGGCGTCGCGCAGCTGTGGCGTGATTCCCACGGCTACCGCGTGCAGGCAACCGAAGGCGGGCACATCGAGTTTGCGCCGACCGACAGGATCGAGGATGCGTTGCTGGCGCGGCTGCGCAAGCGCCACCGTCGCGTCTCGGTCGAGCGAATCGTCGCCGGGCCCGGGATCGTCGATATTTACGAAACGCTGGCTTCGCTCGAAGGCCGTGCGGTTACCCAAATCGACGACCGGACGATCTGGACGCGCGCAATGGCGGGCGAGGACGGCCTTGCTGTTGCTGCTGCAGATCGCTTCTGCCTGTCGCTGGGTAGCGTGGCAGGAGATCTCGCGCTGGCGCAGGGTGCGGGCGGGGTGGTGATCGCGGGCGGCCTTGGTCTGCGTATCCGCAACATGCTGCTGCGCTCAGGCTTTGCCGAGCGCTTCAGGGCCAAGGGCCGGTTTGAAGCGTGGATGGCGGCGATCCCGGTCAAGCTGATCACCCACCCCCAGCCCGGCCTGTTCGGCGCGGCAGCTGCCTTCGCCCTTAAGCACGGTTAGCCCGTCAACCGTCAGGCAGATGCTGCGATGTCCTGTGGCTCCCACAGGATATGGCGGTCATCAAGGCAAATCAGGTTTTCGAGTTCGACCAGCACTGCGCGCGAGTGATAGCCGATCAGCTGCTTAACCGGAATGTCGAGGTTGCGCACGAGAATCGCGGTTTGCTCTGACGAAAAATCGGTCATGCCGCGCGCCCGTTCAACGCCGTTCTCATCGTAGATGTGGATGACATCGCCCTTCACATAATTGCCGCAGCTCGACACGACA
>NZ_JBGTFM010000378.1:0-7933 GCF_041747255.1 Blastomonas sp.
TTGCCGAGACGATTGAAGGCGCGGTCAAGGCCTATGCGGCGGATGTGACAAGCCGTGCCTTTCCGGGGCCAGACCAGATCTACGTGCCCAAGGGCTAATTGGCTGTTCCGGGGCAAGGGGTGAATGGAGACGCCCGCCTTCATCCACTGTCGGCTGTTTTACGCTAACCGGTCACGCACGTCCCTCGACTTCGCTCGGGACAGACGGCGGTGGCGGTGGAGCTGTTGTAATGGTGGAGGGACGTGGTTGACCGGTTAGCAAAAAACGCCCGACAATGCATGAAGGCACGCGCCTCCAATCCCCATCCGCCCCGGAACAGCCAATTAGCCCTCGGGCACGTAGATCTGGTCTGGCCCCGGAAAGGCACGGCTTGTCACATCCGCCGCATAGGCCTTGACCGCGCCTTCAATCGTCTCGGCAACGTTCTCATAGCGCTTCACGAAGCGGGCGGTGCGTTCGAACAGGCCGAGCATATCCTCGGCCACCAGCACCTGGCCATCGCATTGCGCCGATGCGCCGATGCCGATGGTGACGCAGGACACGGCCTTGGTCGCGGCGATCGCAATCGGCTCGACCACGCCCTCGATCACCACCGCAAAGGCGCCCGCGGTATCGAGCGCCACTGCGTCGCCGACAATCTTGTCCGCCTCAGCCTGCGACCGACCGCGCGCGCCATAGCTGCCCAGGGCATTGATCGCCTGCGGGGTCAACCCGACATGGCCGACTACCGGAATGCCACGTTCGGTGAGGAACCTGACCGTCGGAGCCATCGCCGCGCCGCCCTCCAGCTTCACGCCCGCCGCGCCAGTTTCCTTCAGGATGCGCGCGGCGCTGGCAAAGGCCTGCTCGGGTGATGCTTCATAGCTGCCGAACGGCATGTCGATGATGACGACGCTGTGATAGCTGCCACGCACCACCGCCGCGCCATGCGCGCACATCATCTCCAGCGTCACTGGCACTGTGCTGGGCAGTCCGTAGATCACCTGGCCGAGAGAATCGCCGACCAGCAGCATGTCGCAATGCGGATCGAGCAGCTGCGCCATGCGCGCGGTATAGGCGGTGAGCATCACCACCGGCTTGGCGGTGACACCGCCCGCCTTGCGCTGCTGGATCGCAGGAACGGTGAGCCGCTTCATCGGCGCGGGCGTGGGGTTGGCGCGGCTGGTCGCGGTGTCGAGCGTGTAGGTTGTGGACATGAACGCTGGTCTAGCGCGCACGAATGGTTTGGGCAAACCCTCCGCGAACCGGCGCTTGCGTATTGCCGGTGCAGGCGCAACAAGCGAGCGAGCGAATTCTCCTCAAGACAGGCGTGATTCTGGATGTTGCGGATATTGGTATTCATCGTTGCCGGGCTTGCGGTGACCGGGACGGCGCTCAGCCTGATGACCAGCTATCGCTGGTACATCCGCATGTGGGATTTTCCGCGTCTTGCACTGATGGTGCTCGGTGCGGTGGCACTGCTGATGGCCATATTTGTTCTGAGCGGATGGGTGCGGATCGGCGTGGTTGCCGCGATGCTGTTGGTCATCGGCTGGCAGGGTTGGCGCATCCACCCCTATACGCCGCTGGCCAAGATCGAGGTCGCCAAGGCGATGCCGAGCCCCATTAACTGCATTACCGCATTCAGTTTCAACGTGTTGCAGACCAACCGCGATTATGCGCGCACCATCGCGCTGATTGACCGCGAGGACCCCGACATCATCTTGCTGCTTGAGACCGACGAGCAATGGGAGGCGGCGCTGGAACCGGTGATCGCGCGTTATCCGCACCGCACGTCGGCGCCGCTGGGCAATCTTTATGGCTTGATTTTCCTGTCACGTTTGCCGGTCGAGGGTGCTGAAATCGCATGGTTGATCGATAACGAAACGCCGTCGGTGTTTGCGACAATATCCACCAAAGCGGGGGCCAAGTTCCGCTTTATTGGCTTGCACCCGCGCCCGCCACAGCCGGGGGAGAATACCGAAAAGCGCGATGCGGAGATTGCGATCGCCGCGCGCCATGCGGCTGAATCGAACCTACCGGTGCTGGCAATGGGCGATTTTAATGATGTCGCCTGGTCCAGCACATCGCAGATGTTCAAGCGGATCGGCGGCTATCTTGACCCGCGCGTCGGGCGCGGGCTGTATGCCACCTTTCCCGCCAACCTGCCGGGGCTGCGCTGGCCGCTCGACCATCTGTTCATGACCCCCGATTTTACGCTGGTCGACATGAATGTGCTTGAAAATGTCGGCTCTGACCATCTGCCGGTGCAGGCTGAGGTGTGCCTGGCCCCGCCGATAGCACGGGCGCTAAACGAAGAACCCGAAGCGCCCGATGCCGAGGATCATGAAAAGTTCAATGAGGCTATCCAGGACGGCAAGGAGACCGCGCGGGAGGAAGGGAGCGATTCGGGGACGACACCGCCGCCTTGAGGAGTGCGCGCATACGTCGCTTGACATCCTGTCAGGGCGGCGGTGAGCGCAGACGTCCCTCGACTTCGCTCGGGACATGCGGGGGTATGGAAGCGATTCGCTCTGGTTTCACCCTCACCCGCGTTCCCGAGCCCTTCGACTGGCTGGCAAGCCAGCCGCCCCGGATAAACCAAGGCCGAGGGACGTTTGCGCAAATCCTCGCGGCTCGCCCCTCAATCTACCGCGCCGCTACAACACCCTCGGTCACGTTGTCGGTAAAAAACCCGTCGATCCCGGTCGCCATGAAGGCCTTGATCTCAGCATCCAGATCGCCTGCATCGCGCGGATCAACGCCGCTTTTCAGGCCGCCGGGCAGAAAAAAGTTCTCGCGCCGGAAGGTCCACACATGCACCTTCAGCCCTGCGGCATGGGCATCACGCACCAGATTGCTTGGGGTGCCGAGCGCGCCTGCGGCATCTCGCGGGATGACGAGCGATTTTTCCGCCCCCACGCCCTGCACATAGCCCGCCAGCTTAGCCAGCCACTCGGGCGTCGTCATCGCCGCATAGCTTACGTCAGGCCGGTCAGGCGGGCCGCCCTGCGATGCCATCAGCTGGATCAGCGGCAGATCGGTCATGTCGCGCAGCCGTTCAAGGTTGCCCAGCTCAAAGCTCTGGATGAACACCGGCGCATCCGCCCCGGTATAGCCGGCAGCGTTGAGATCGCGCACCAATGGCTCTTCCAGCGGCAGGCCCGCCGCCCTAAAGAAGCTGGGGTGCTTGGTCTCAGGGTACAGGCCGATGCGGCGTCCGCTCGCCACTTCCTTGCGTTTGACCAGCGCAATGATCTCGATGAGCGTCGGCACTTCGTCCTTGCCGTCATAGGCCATGTTGGCGGGGCGCAGTTGCGGCAGGCGTTCCTTCGCGCGCAGGGTCTTGAGCTCGGCAAGCGTGAAATCTTCGGTGAACCAGCCGCTCATTGTCTGGCCATCGATCCTCTTGCTGGTTTTGCGGTCCGCAAATTCCGGCCGGTCGGCGACATCGGTGGTTTCCGAAATCTCGTTCTCGTGCCGGGCGACGAGCACGCCGTCCTTGGTGATCACCAGATCGGGCTCAATGTAATCCGCGCCCTGATCGATCGCCAGTTCGTAGGCGGTCAGCGTGTGTTCGGGCCGCTCGCCGCTCGCGCCGCGATGCGCAATGACCAGCGGGCTGTTGGCGATCACCGGCGTCGCGCCCAGCGTCAGCGCGATCAAGGCAGCGATCACGCGGTCACCTCAACGCCCTTCCAGAACGCCAGCCGGTCACGGATCTCCTTCGCCGCCTCCTTGGGTTCGGGATAATACCAGACCGCATCAGCGTTGGTCTGGCCATTCACGTCGAGCGAATAATAGGATGCCGTGCCCTTCCACGGACAGACGCTGGTCGTGCTGCTGGACTTGAGATAGTCCGCGTTCACCGCCTCGCGCGGAAAATAGTGGTTACGCTCGACGACGACGGTGTCGTTGCTCTCGGCGATAACGGTGCCGTTCCAGATTGCCTTGGCCATGTTTTTCTTTTCCTGATCAATGTTCAAACGTTTTCCGGCGCAAGCCGAAATCCTGAGGCGATGTTGTGCAGCCCGACTCCTGGGCTCCGGCATTCGCCGCAGAACGAACTGTTACTGCGTTAGTGCCTGCTGCTGACAGTGGTATGACAACGGTCAGCTCAGCGCCTTGGCATAAACCTCCGGCTTGAACCCGACCAGCACCCCGCCGGAATGCTCAAGCACCGGGCGCTTGATCATCGAAGGGTTAGCGACCATCAGTGCAATCGCCTTGTCGCGGCTAAGGTCCGCCTTGTCAGCGTCAGCAAGTTTGCGAAAGGTCATCCCCGCCTTGTTAAGCAGCGCTTCCCAGCCGACAGCATCAGCCCAGTCGTTCAGCTTGTCGGCGGTAATCCCGACCTTTTTGTAATCGTGGAAGTCATACGCAATCCCCTGCGCCTCAAGCCACAGGCGCGCCTTTTTCATCGTGTCGCAATTGGGGATGCCGTAGATCATAAGGCTGGTCATTGATTTTCCTGTAATTATTGTTGGCAACAAACGCTCAGGCCATAGGTAGCCGTAGGCATGCCGAATGACAGCTTTCTGCGACATCGTCAAAGCAGCGGTCTTTCTTCATACGACCCCAATATCCGACTCGCCGCGTCCCAGCGACGCAGTAGCTAACCTGCCCTGACCCCTATCGGTCCCAGCCTGACCCCCATCAGCTGTTGTCTAAACGGAAATGCGCTGAAACGCGGTATCGGCAATCCGGTAGCGGCAGGCGATCATTCATGGATGCTTCACGTCCCTGATGTATCAGCCGAGCATCAAAGGGGGATGCAAATGGCATTTTCGGGTGCCAGTACAGGAAACGACAGATTGAAGTCCGCAACAGCGGTGGTTTTGATCCATGGTCTGCTTGGCTATGCGATCCTGAACGCATTCGACATCCGCCACGGCGAGGTTGTGAGGTCGTCGCTGAGCAGTTTGAATGTGATCGACGTTTCGATCCCTCCCGTCGTCGCGGACGAAAAGCCCAAGCAGGCGCCGCCCGAACCCGAAGGCGCGGCGTCGGCGGCCAACCTCAAAAAGAAAAGCGCACCGCGTGAAGCGCCCAAACGCATTATTGAAATTCCCCAGCCAAAGTTGCTCCCCGCAGCGCCGAAGGCAGGAGACGGCAGCGAGAATGACGCAGGCGCGGCTGATCGGCCAGGCCCCGGCACCGGCGCAGGTGGCATTGGATCAGGCTTTGGCAGCGGCAACCGCGGCGATGGCACAGGCGGAGCCGGTATTGCGTCGCGCGCCAAATTAATCGGCGGCCGGATTTCCAATGCAGACTATCCCAAATCGGCAACTGCGGCGCGGCAAGGCGGCTCAGTTACCGTGCATTTCACCGTTGGCGCCGATGGCCGTCCGAGCAAATGCCGAGTGGTCAAATCGAGCGGCAATGCAGATATTGATGCCACCACCTGCCGCCTCATCGAACAAAGGTTTCTTTATGAGCCTGCACGCAACAAGGCAGGGCTTCCGATCAGCGATGTCACTGGCTGGCAACAGACATGGTGGCTTGAACGCGGGAAGCGCAAATTCATTCGCCCCAAAGACGACTTGCCCAAACCGCCGCCAATCTACGTACCGCCGCCCGTTGATAAATGAAGCAGGAAAATGGTGCACCTGGAGGGATTGTCCTCGCCCTTCCAGGCTTGTTCGTCTCCGCTTAGCCTCCACCCCGAGAGTTCGCCTCGTCATCTGCGTCACCTAAAGCTGCCGTTCGCAAAGCCATCCATTTGCAGCCATTTCCGGCTACCCTGCACAATCCCGAAACCTGCCCAACGACTTTTGTCATGATTTTGCCGAAAGCGAAATTTCCCAAACCGACACCGAAGCTGCCGTTTGGGCTGGATCCGTGGCCCGCCGAAAGCGGACATTTTCATGCCATGATCGAGCTTGAGATCGAGACGGCGCTCCGGCACACTGTTACGACAATGATGAAGATAGACGTACAATTAATCTCCGCACTGCTGAACGCGCAGCTGCCGGCTTGGAGTGATCTGCCCATAGAAGCGCTTTCCTCTGAAGGCACCGACAATGCGGTCTTTCGAATAGGTAGCGATTTGGTGGCACGACTTCCCAAAGTCGAGTGGGCGGCAGGACAGCCTGCCCGCGAGCATCAATGGTTGTCGTTCCTCGCATCAAAGCTTCCGCTCGAAATCCCAGCATCAATTGTATTGGGATTGCCGGGTTTCGGGTATCCGTGGCACTGGTCGGTCCATAGTTGGAGCTCGGGCAAAAGCGCAACCCGCGTTGATCTCGAAAATCCTGCTGCGGCTGAGCGCCTTGCTGGCTTCCTTGCCGCTATGCGAGCAATCAACGCCTCGGGCGGACCGGAAAGTGGTGCTGAGAATAGTCAGCGCGGCGTGCCTCTCACAGAGAGAGATGCCAGCGTTCGCCGCGCACTGGAGGAATTGCATGATGAGCCGGGGATCGCAGCAGCAACAGCCGTATGGGATGATGCCCTCAGTGCGCCCGCATGCTGTAGCGAACCGGTGTGGCTTCACGGCGATTTGCAGCCGACAAACCTTATTATGCGTCATGGGCAACTTGCAGCTGTAATCGACTTTGGCCTTATGGGAGTAGGCGATCCAGCTTGCGACCTGATGGCGGGGTGGACGTGCTTTGGACGGGTGTCACGCCGCATTTTTCTATCGGCAACAAAAGCTGACGAAGCCACCGTTCGCAGAGGAAGGGGCTGGGCGGTATCGACCGCTTTGATAGCCTTGGCTTACTACCGACATACAAATCCGGTGATGGCCCAAACATCGCGCTCGACAATGGCCGAGGTCGTTTGCGACTTCAAACTTCGCTGAATGGGCGCCGGCTGTTGCCCGTCCTTGATTATGTACCGCCATTCGTCTCCTCACCTGCAATCGGTCGCTCATGACGGATCGGTGTGCGCCTAAAACCGTTCAGGCAGCTTTAGCCCCGATTTTGCCAGCAGCGGAAATTCGTGAACCGACCCCGGACCGGTCGTCAAGCCAGTTTGAAGCTGTGCATCAGAGCAATTGTAGGTTCAGTGTCTTCCGCACAGCTCACAGACCGGTATAGCGCGGTCGCTCAAGACCCACGCCTCGGTGCATCCAAGCTTCCGACCATGGTCGAACATCAGGGGCAGCAGTCGTTTAGCAATCCCTTTGCCCTGCCATCTAGGAGCAACACCAACTTCTTCAGCATCAATCCCGAGATAGCGCACCATATTCTCGATCTTGCTGTGGCCGAGAAGAATCTGGATGGCAGGCAGATTGCCGGTCGCCCTGTAGATGATCGACGCCTTGGTTCACCAGAGAGAGAGGGTGCGATATTCGCTTCGCATCAAGCCAACCCCGGTCAGCCATTCATCGATAAGTCGAGCATATTGGCGGCTGCTAGAGGGCCTGTTATGATCGACCCGGCTTGGAAAGACTAATCGTCCACTGTGCCGCCCTGGCGCTCGATCCACGCTAACAGACTGGCTCGGGCGTCCGGCACAGGTCATCCGATACTGCTTAGCGGGCCCGATCACAAAATAGTGGTGCCCGGGGACGGGATCGAACCGCCGACACTGCGATTTTCAGTCGCATGCTCTACCAACTGAGCTACCCGGGCATTGCGCCATACCGCTGCGGCGGCGCGGATCGCCTGACTGGCGAAATGCGAGCGCCGCCTATAGGCAGGCGATACGCAGCTTGTCCATAGCTAAATAAGCGCTGGCATCGGCGTGCTCAATCATAGTCATGATCGGCATCGCTGCGGTCAGCGGGCGGGCCGCTGATGCGTTAGCCTTCGCCCAGCCACTGCAGCAGGTCGCGGTCTTTACACGCCTTGCTGCAGAACGGCGCGAAATCGGGTCGGGCGGGCTTGCGGCACAGTGCACAAGGTTTTGCGGTGTTCATTGCTGCGTGGTTAGGCGTCTGGCGCGGCGACTGCAACCGCGCGTCCGGTGCGCTGCCGCAAGGCATCGCGCCAGCCGGGTCGGCCGGTCA
>NZ_JBGTFM010000379.1:0-3670 GCF_041747255.1 Blastomonas sp.
CCCAGCAACGCGATCATTTCGTCCGCGCTGCCAAAGCTGAATCGTTTGGCCCCGACAAGATGCCGCAAAGCGCCCAGATCGACCTGCTTTTCTGCCAGAACCGTGACCAGATAGAACTGGCCGTCGGTATCTTTCAGGAACAGGTTTTTGGTGTGTGCACCTGGAATGCCGCGATATAAGGCGCTGCTTTCAAGCACGGTGAACACGGGCGCATGCTCAACCTGTTCAAATCGGATGCCGACCGCCGCAAGCTCGCCATGCAAGCGCGTATCATCGCTCATTTGGCAGCTTGGGCGAGCTTTTGAAAGAACTGCAGCTGCGGAATGCGAAAATCCGCTCCGCTCGCCTTGGGCCAGTTGCTGACCACCGCGATCACCAGCTTTTTCTGCGGTACAATCATGATGCCCTGGCCGAAAATGCCCTGACCGCCCCATGTGCCGCCGGGATAGGTCCACCATTGATAGCCATAGCCAAAGCCTGGCATGCCGACATTTGCCTGCTCCTTGCCGGCCTGCGCAAACCAGCCGTCGGGCACCTGCTTGCCGCCGCCTTCCAGCGCGAACAGTCCCATGCGAGCATAATCGGCGAGGCGCAGCGACAGGCAGCAACCGCCGATGTTCTGGCCCGACGAATCGACCATCCAGAACAGATCGTCTTCAAACCCGGCGGGCCGGACGATCTTTTCCTGCGCATATTCAGTGAGCGACTTGCCAGTCGCGCGCGTCACGATCACCCCGATCAGGTTGGTCTCGCCGGTCTTGTAGACCCATTTGCTCCCCGGCCCTGCCTCGCTGGGCAGGGTCTTCAAATACGCGGTGTTGGGGTCTTCGCCGGGGCCGACGGGCACCGAGAGCATCTTGACGACATCGCTGTTGGGGTCGGTGTAATCCTCGTTCCATTTGACGCCCGATGTCATCGTCAGGATGTGTTTGATCGACACGCCGTCATAACCGCTGCCCGCAAGCTCGGGCAGATATTTGATCACCGGGTCATCGATCGAGGTGATGAAGCCATCCTTCACCGCCGCCCCCAGGAGCGTCGAGGTGAATGACTTGGCAACCGAAAAGCTGGTCCAGCGGTCGGTCGCGGTCATGCCCAGGCCATAGCGTTCGAGCAGCACCTTGCCATTTTGAATGACCATCAGCCCGGCGACGTTCTGCGCGGCCATGAACGCATCGACATCCGCATCACGCACCGCCAGCGGCTTGCCTCTGGGCAGCGCGCGCGGCCTGCCGGCCTTGGCAATGGTGCCGGGGAACTGCTTTTCCATCGCGCGGAAATTGGCGGAGCGCTGCTCATCGGACCAAAACAGGATCTGCGCGCCTGCGGTGCGCACCCGCTCCATTTCAGCGGGCGACAAGTCGGTGATCGCGCGGACATTCTTGTCTTTGGCATCCTTGGCGACTGCCCCGGCGCCAGTTCCAAGCGCAAGCGCGCAGGCCGCCGCAAAACCCAGTCCGATCCGCATCTTTGCTCTCCCCTTTTGTCTACGCACTCCTGATGCTGGCGATGGCCGCCAGCGCGCGTTCTCTTGCCTGTTTATGCCCGATTATCTTTTTGGGATAGCCCTTCACGAACACGCCCGCTGCATGCGGATCATGGATCGCATCGTCGGGCACGTTCGCAAGTTCAGGCACCCACTGGCGAATATACGCCGACGCATCGAACTTTTCTGACTGGCTGAGCGGCGCCATGATCCGCACGAACATGTTCGAATCAATGCCCGTTCCCGCCGTCCACTGCCAGTTGGTGGCGTTCGATCCGTAGTCGGCATCGACAAGCGTGTCCCAGAACCAGGCCTCACCCACCCGCCAGTCGACCAGCAGATGCTTGATCAGGAACGAGGCCGCGATCATCCGCACCCGGTTGTGCATCCAGCCGCTGACCCACAGCTGGCGCATCCCGGCATCGACGATGGGATAGCCGGTGCGCCCCTGCTGCCACAGCCGGATTTCGGCAGCGACCGCAGGATCATCGGCATCACGCCATGGGAATGCGTCAAAGCCATCGCGGGCATTGGTGCGGCCATAATCAGGATATTGCGCGATGACATTCTGGCCATAGTCGCGCCAGACCAGCTCTTTGAGAAAGGTCTCGACCGATCCGCCCGCATCCATCTGCGCGTGCCATACCGTCGCAGGCGAGACCTCACCAAAGTGCAGGTGCGGCGACAGGCGCGATGTGCCTTCGATGGAGGGCAGGTTGCGGTCTTCCTGATAGCTTCGCACACAATCAGCAAAGTCGGCGATCCGCCTGGCCGCGCCAGCCTCACCCGGCTGCCATTCGCTGGCAAAGCCCTCGGCCCAGTTGGGCTGCACCGGCAACAAGTGCCAATCACCCAGCGCATCGCTCTCAGGCCAGTTCTCGGGCGCGGCGAGCGATGCCCGCGCAGGCAAAGGCGCGGGCGGAGGCATGTGCAGCGCCAGCGCACGCCAGAACGGGGTGTATATTTTGTAAGGCTGACCACTGCCGGTGGTGATCGATCCGGGCGGCATCAGGTAATTGCCGTGGTGCCGCTCGAACGTGCAGCCATCGGGCAACGTGTCCTTCAGCGCACGCTCGGCGTTGCGCCACCAAGGCTCATAGTGATGCAGCGCATGGACCGCGCGTGCGCCTGTCTCGCGCGCCAGTTCCGCGATGACATCCGCCGCCGTGCCGCGCCGCAGGATCAGTTTGGAGCCCATGCCTTCGAGGGTTTTTGCCAGCGACGCGAGGCTGTGATGCAGCCACCAGCGCGAGGCTCCGCCCATTTTGCGGTGTTTGGGCGTCACGTCATCGAGCACGAACACCGGGATCACCGGGCCGGCCTTGGCGGCGGCAGCAAACGCAGCCTGATCAGCCAGCCGCAGATCACGGCGCAGCCAGACGATGGCGGGGCGGGTCAAAGCTTCACTCCTTTACGTCGATGATCACCGCAAACCGGTCAGCAATCGGCGAATTGTCAAACCGTGCATCGCGCAATGTCACGCGGTGGCCGCCGGGGATAGCGGCAAGCTCAGCATATGGGATGCGGGCCCAGAACAAAAAGGCCTGCGCGTCAGGGCTTTGGGCGCGCGCCTTGGCAACCAGCGGAGCGTCCATGTTGGTCGCATGCGTGCCCAAATTGAAGGCCAGCGGATTGCGCTCCAGCGCACTATAATCACCGCGCCCGATAACGCCCTCGCCGCGCCACAGCATGTCGCGCCGCCAGAAAGTGACAGGAACTGCGTTGGCGATCACCAGGTCAGGCGTGATGCCGCGCGTCTGAACAACCGCCTTGGCCGTGTCGTGCTCTGCCCGGTTCGAGAGCGCCATGTTGCCGCTGATATAGACCAGCGCAAAGGCGATCGCTGCGATCGCCGGGTGCGTCCAGCCCGCGTGCCCCGCCTTCTCGCGCCGCCGCGACAACCAGATGCCCAATGGCAGCGCGCTCCACAACCACACATCAATAATGAACAAGGTATCGCCATAAAACCAGCGCGGCGAAAACGGCTCGAGCAGGCGGATGCCATAACTGTTCAGATAATCGAGCGCGGGGTGGCTGAGCGTGCCGATGTACGCGAGGAACAACAACGACCACGGCCGCACCGGCAACCGACTCGCCGGGCGCCTGCCTCGCCGCGCCTGCCAGCGGTCGAACCACAGCATCGCCAGCGTCAACAGCACCGGCAGCACCAGCAACGCGACCGGC
>NZ_JBGTFM010000380.1:0-10265 GCF_041747255.1 Blastomonas sp.
TGCTGCCAGCGCGCCGCGCGCCTGCAACGGTTCGCCCGAGATCGCAGTGCTGACGCCCGGCATCCACAACAGTGCCTATTTCGAACACAGCTTTCTGGCCGACCAGATGGGGGCAGAGCTGGTCGAGGGGCACGACCTGCGTGTCATCGATGGCCGCGTGGCGATGCGCACGACCCAGGGCTATCGCGCGCTCGATGTGATCTATCGCCGGGTCGACGACGATTATCTCGATCCCTTGAGTTTCCGCCCCGATTCGAGCCTGGGCGTGCCTGGCATCATGGATGTTTATCGCGCCGGCGGCATCACGATTGCCAATGCCCCCGGCACCGGCATCGCCGACGACAAGGCGCTTTACAGCTACATGCCCGAGATCATCGAGTTCTACACTGGAGAGAAAGCGATCCTTGAAAACGTGCCGACATGGCGCTGTTCGGAAAGCGATTCGCTCGCCTATGTACTCGAGCATCTGGCCGAGCTGGTGGTGAAGGAGGTGCACGGATCGGGCGGCTATGGCATGCTGGTGGGACCAGCCGCGAGCCGCAAGGAACTCGCCGCCTTCCGCGACAAGCTCAAGGCGCGCCCCGGCAACTATATCGCGCAGCCCACGCTGGCGCTCTCCACGGTGCCGATCATGACCCGGCAGGGGCTCGCCCCGCGCCACGTTGATCTGCGCCCGTTCGTACTGGTCTCGCCCAACGGCATCGACATCACGCCGGGCGGGCTGACGCGGGTGGCACTCAAAAAAGGATCGCTGGTGGTCAACTCCAGCCAGGGCGGCGGCACCAAGGACAGCTGGGTGCTCGACGAATGATGCGTGTGTTTGCACAGTTGGGGGCCCGCTGATGCTGGGCAAGACCGCAGGCGGGCTGTTCTGGATGCAGCGCTATCTTGAGCGCAGCGAGAATGTCGCGCGGCTGATCGACGCGGGCTTTCGCATCGCGCTGACCCGGTCTGAGGCGGCCGAGGACGAGTGGACGTCGGTGCTCACCACCGCCGGGGTACGCAAGGCGTATCGCGCCAAATATGACAAGGTCGATGGCTCCAGCGTGATCAACTTCCTGCTGCGCGACAAGGCCAACCCGTCGAGCGTGCTTTCGGTCATCGAAGGCGCGCGCAACAATGCACGACTGGTCCGCACCGCGCTGACGCGCGAGGTGTGGGAGGCGACCAACGAATGCTGGATGACGGTGAAAGAGGCGTTGCGCACCCAGATTTCGGACAACGACCTGCCCGATGTGCTCAGCCTCATCCGCCAGCAGAGCGCGCAGGTGCGCGGCACCCAGAGCGGCACGATGATGCGCAACGACATCTATTTCTTTTCACAGCTGGGGGCGTTCGTGGAACGATCCGACAGCACCGCGCGTATTCTCGACGTCAAATATTATGTGCTGTTGCCTTCATTGTCTTATGTTGGCTCGGCGCTGGACAATGTGCAGTGGGAAACGATCCTGCGTTCGGTTTCGGCCTATCGCGCGTTCCGCTGGTTGAACCCCGGTGAAACCAATCCGCGCAACATTGCCCAGTTCATGATCCTTGACCAGGTGATGCCGCGCTCGCTTGCATTTTGTGCGCGGCGCATGGCCAATGCGCTCGAAGCAATAGCGCGCGAATATGGTGACAGCGGGCCAAGTCTTGAGCTGGCGGTCAAGCTGCGCAACGATCTTGAAAATGCCAATATCGACATGATCGTCGACAACGGTCTGCATCAGTTCATCCAGGATTTCATCCAACGCAACAATGCGATTTCGGCGCAGATCGAACAGGAATTCCGCTTTAACCAATAAGGGTCTCGCCACAAGCATGCGTCTGCATATCGTCCACCGTACATCTTATCATTATGACAGCCCGATGCCTTATGCGCTGCAAAGGCTGCGGATGATTCCCAAGGATTCGGCGGGGCAGCGCGTGGTCCGCTGGACAACCGAAGTCGAGGGCGGATCCAAGCAGGTCGAATATATCGATCAGCACAACAACCATGTCGAGCTGTTCAGCTTCAACCCCGATCAGCATGATGTCCACATTCATTGCGAGGGCGAGGTCGAGACGAGCGATCATGCCGGGCTGGTCGGTCAGCATGGCGGCAGCGCGCCCCTGTGGTATTTCAATCGCGAGACACCGTTCACCAAACCGGGGCCAGCGATCCGCAAGCTGCTGCGCAGCTTCGATGATCCGGGCGCCGCTGATGGCGATGCACCACGTTTGCATGCTCTGTCAGCACTTGTGCGCGAGGGTGTGGCCTACGAGGTCGGCCAGACCGGTGCCACCACCACCGCCGAAGAGGCGCTCAACGCGGGGCACGGCGTCTGTCAGGATCACGCGCACCTGTTCATCACGCTGGCACGGATGCTTGGCTATCCGGCGCGCTATGTCAGCGGTTATCTGCTGATGAACGACCGGGTGGAACAGGATGCCGGGCACGGCTGGGCAGAGGCGCATGTCGATGGGCTGGGCTGGGTCGGGTTTGATATTTCGAACGGTTATTCGCCCGATGAACGCTATGTCCGGGTCGCGACTGGCCTCGACTATCGTGAGGCCGCGCCGATTGGCGGCATCACCTTTGGCCGTGGCGGCAATGAAGCGATGGTGGTTTCGCTGCAGGTGCAGCAGTGAACGGTTATCCACACCCTAAATCGATGACCACGCCACATGCGGATGATTCGCGCTTGACCGCTTCTTGCCCTTGACCCTTTATACACAATCATGAGGGCAAAAGGGGAGGCCGTACCAATGACGTATTGTGTCGGTATGCGGCTCGACAAGGGCCTGATCTTCATGTCGGACACGCGCACCAATTCAGGCGTCGACAACATCAGCGTCTTCAAGAAAATGTTTACCTGGGAGACGCCGGGCGAACGCTATATCACGCTGATGACCGCCGGCAATCTGGCGACCACGCAGGCTGTGGTGAGCGTATTGGAAGAGCGCACCAAGGTGCCGCACGAGCGCAAGCCATCGATCATGGAAGCGCCGACGATGTTTCAGGTGGCGCGGATCATCGGCGAAACGCTGCGCGAAGAGATCGCGCGGATGAAGGCCGCTGCAGGCCCAAACGCCACCACGACGTTTAGCGCATCAATCATCGTCGGTGGGCAGATCAAGGACATGGATCCCAAATTGTTCATGGTCTACCCCGAAGGCAATTTCATCGAAGCCGGCGATGACACGCCGTTTTTCCAGATCGGTGAAACCAAATATGGTCGCCCTATCCTGGTGCGTGCCTATGACCGTGACATGTCGTTCAACGATGCAATCAAACTGCTGATGGTGTCGTTCGATTCGACGATCAAGGCGAACCTGTCGGTCGATCTGCCGCTTGATCTCCAGATTTATGCGCATGGCAGTTTTGCGGGGCGCAACCGCCGCATTCTGGCGGATGACCCCTATTATAACCTGATCGCCAACCAGTGGAGCGAGGCGCTGAAAACTGCGTTCCATTCGCTGCCCGATTACACCGGCTGACGATCCAAAGCCGCTGGCTGCAGGCGATGATGCTTGCGCCCGCGCGCGCGGCACCCTAATTTGCTTGGCATGACCAACAAGACGCGCAACATCCTTATTTTTCTGGGCCTGACGACCGCGATTGTCGGCGGCGCAGGCTGGTATTTCCTGAGCGGCGATACCGCCCGGCTTGAGATCGCCGAGGTGTCCGGCCCATCGCCCGTGATCGGCGCGCCACGCAAGGAAACATTCCCGACGATCAACATCGCATCGGTCGACGTCTGGCAGGCTGATGAGGCTCCGGTGGCCGCTAACGGCCTCAAAGTTGTGCGCTTCGCTCAAGGATTGGACCATCCGCGATCGATGCTGGTGCTGCCCAACGGCGATGTGCTGGTGGCCGAAACCAACAGCCCGCCGCGCAAGAACAAGGGCATCGAAGGCATGATTATGCGCTTTTTGATGTCCAGCGCCGGGGCCGGTGGTGCGTCGGCCAACCGAATCGCGCTGCTGCGCGACAGCAACGGCGATGGCGTGTCGGATGCCAAGTCGGTGCTGATCGAGGACCTCAACTCGCCCTACGGCATGGCGCTGGTGGGGGAAACGCTTTATGTTGCCAACACCGATGCGCTGATGGCCTATCCGTTTACGCCGGGGCAGACCAAGATCACCGCAGCCGGACGCAAGATCATCGATTTGCCCGCGACAAAGCCCAACAACCACTGGACGCGCTCGCTGATCGCCAATGCCGATGGCAGCAAGCTGTATGTCGGCATCGGCTCTGCCACCAACGCTGCGGAAAAAGGGCTTGAGGTCGAAAAGGGCCGGGCGCGGATCATCGAGGTGGATATCGCGAGCGGAGAAGCGCGCGACTTCGGCGTTGGCCTGCGCAATCCGGTTGGCATGGCGTGGGAGCCATCATCCGACACATTGTGGACCGTGGTCAACGAACGCGACATGCTGGGTTCTGATCTGGTGCCCGATTATTTGACCCAGGTCGATGTCGGCACGCACTTCGGTTGGCCTTGGAACTACTGGGGTGGCTATGAGGATTTCCGCGTCGAACCGCGCCGTCAGGACCTGCGCGAATACACCCGCCGTCCCGATTATGCGCTGGGCAGCCATGTCGCGCCACTCGGCCTCGCCTTCGCGAGCAAGGCGACGCTGGGCGGTCCGTTTGCAAGCGGCGCATTTGTGGCGCTGCACGGGTCCTGGAACCGCAAGCCTGCCGCCGGATACAAGGTGGTGTTCGTGCCGTTCGGAGCGGATGGCAAGCCTGCGGTGACGCGCGATGCGCAGGACAAGGTCACCGGCGGGCTGCCGGTCGATGTGCTCACCGGCTTTTTGCAGAATGGCAAGGCGCGCGGTCGGCCCACCGATGTGGCGGTGGACACCACGGGCGCGCTGCTGGTCAGCGATGATGTTGCTGGCATCATCTGGCGGGTGAGCAACCCTGCGGCTGCACCAAAGCCTGTAACGACAGCTGCGCGATAAGCGGTTGATTTGGAACCCTTTTGAATTCCCGAGCGTTTCACGCATATGACTGAAAAAAAGCAGAAATCATCACCGCCAGCCGATCAGCAGCCTGATCAGATGGCCCTTTCAGAACAGGCGCTTGCCATGAAACAGGCGGGCGAGAGCGAAGGTGATCCGGAATATCTGGGTCGCCAGACCGATACCCCCGGCGAAAGTCGTGTCGCTGCCCCCAGTGATCACAATCCACCGATGGGTGCGCTGGATGCAGAAGGGCATCGCCCCGTCCTTGAACGCTCCAGAAAGGTTCGGTGAATATCCATGAAGATCCAATTTAACACAGACAATCGCATTACGGGTGACGAAACGCTGGCGGCGGAAGCCGAAAGCATCGTCGCTTCGCGGCTCAACCGCTTCGCCAACCGGTTAAGCCGGGTGGAAATCCATTTGGCTGATGAAAACGGGCCGCGCGGCGGCAGCAACGATATCAGTTGCACAATTGAAGCTCGCCCTGAAGGCGGCAAGCCGGTGATGGTCAAGGGCAGCGCCGGTCAGGCCGATGCGGCCATCCGCGATGCCAGCGACAAGATGCAGGCACTGCTCGAAACCCATTTCGGCAAGCTGCGCAAGGCCCAGCGTTAATCGCGTACAGCAAAATCGGGCATTCGTTTGCGGATTTAAGATCGCCTCGGGCGGTCTGCAGGCCTGATCAGCCCTCGCGATTTCTTCCTAACTTACGTTAATAACTTGGCAACCGTCCGGTTGCTAGATGAACCCACCTGCTCGTTTCGAACCTGGAATATAAACCTCACATGTCAAAGAGTGGAGCGATATGACGATCCGAGCTTTCCCGCACCAACACGACGAGATGGTTGCCATCGCTGAAGCCATCCTCACGACTGTCAAAGCCCGTATTGAAACCAGCAGCAGTGATGCAGACAGCCAATTGCCCGCGCTGCGTATGGCACTGTCGCGGCAGGTCGCGACCCATTGTGCCGCCGAGGTCGAGTTGCTGCAGGAACACCTGAAACTCAACCCCAAGGTTGCGGTCGATAGCGCGCCGCTGATCCGTCGCTTTTTCGACGAACTGTTGTCGTGGCGATGTTCACTTATGGAGTGCAATGCATCCTGGCCAGCAAAGCGGATCGCCCAGGAACCCCAAGGTTTTGTGGAGGTGTTCACACCGCTTGTTGAGGCCTTGCGTGCGCGCGTCGCGTGGGAAGAGAGCGAATTCTACCCCCGGGTTTTGGGGCGCACGATCACGCGTCGGCCAGCCGCCAGCGCGATCAGGCCGCCTCTGCTGTCCGGCTGCGGGTCACGTGGAACAGTGGCTGCATAGGCTGGGCCGCCACATCGGCGAGCGGGATCGCTGTGGCGCACGTGGCGCATTCAGCGCTCATCCGCCCGACATGCCAGTGGCGCCCGCCACAACCGGGGCACACATTGGGCTCACCCTGCTGATAAAGCGGCATAAAGCCGCGGCCGGCGATGCGCCGCGCGAAGGCACGACCAGTGGTCATCGTGGCGGCTGGGGCAAAATTACGGGGCAAAAATTGCATCGTCATGGTCTGTTCCTTACCTCGCCAAAACGCACCATCGGCGAAACGGTTCCTGGTATCGATGAGCCGAGTAACATGGCGTGGATGAACGCTATCCGAATCGCGTGATGTGATTGCTCGCACAAAATCACATTTTGCCTTGTCACCGATTCAATATGATATAAATA
The DNA here is from genome assembly GCF_041747255.1 of Blastomonas sp. Taxonomy (GTDB): domain Bacteria; phylum Pseudomonadota; class Alphaproteobacteria; order Sphingomonadales; family Sphingomonadaceae; genus Blastomonas. The sequence continues at coordinate 6,635 of NZ_JBGTFM010000380.1, forward strand.
TGATATCATATTTTGTGATTCGTCAGACAGGGGGGACAATCGGATGACAGACCGGGTTTTAACGCGCGGTGGCAGCTCGAGCAGCGGTGGCGGCGGGGACGCAATGGTGGCGAGCAGCGAACGGCCAGCCACCACCTTTAACGGCTATATGTTTTTGCTGCTGTTGCTGGCGACGGTCGTTGTGCCAACATTTTTCGTTGCGACGGCCCAGGGAGATGGCGCGCGGCTGGTAGCCGCCGTTGTCGGCGTGCTGGCATTCCTGTTCGTGTTGCCGGGCTTTTACATGCTCAACCCCAATGAGGCCGCCGCGATCCAGTTGTTCGGCAGCTACAAGGGCACCGATCGCACCACCGGATTGCGCTGGCGTTGGCCATGGCTCAGCCGCAAGAAGATTTCCGCGCGAGTGCACAATGTGACATCTGAAAAGGTGAAGGTGAACGATCTGCGCGGCAACCCCATAGAGATCGCGACCAATGTCGTGTGGCGTGTGCACGATACCGCCAAGGCGCTGTTCGATGTTGAAAACTATCAGGAGTTTGTCGACATCCAGATCGAAAGCGCCGTCCGGGTGATCGGCGCGCGCTATCCGTATGACGATTTCAATGTCGATGAGGTGACCTTGCGCGGCGATGCCGAAGAGGTCAGCCATGAGCTCGAAAAGCAGCTGCAGGAACGCGTTGCGGCCGCCGGCGTTCAGATTGATGAATGTCGTTTGACCCACCTCGCCTATGCGCCCGAGATTGCGCAGTCGATGCTGCGCCGCCAGCAGGCCGAGGCGGTGATCGCGGCGCGTGCGCGGCTGGTGGAAGGCGCGGTGACCATGGTTGAACATGCGCTCGAACTGCTCAGCCAGAAAAACGTCGTGAACCTAGATGATGAGCGCAAGGCGGCGATGGTCTCAAACCTGATGGTGGTGTTGTGCGGTGAGCGCGACACCCAGCCGGTGGTCAATGCCGGGTCGCTTTATTGATCGACATGCCCGCGAGCCCCAAAAAGCCCTTCGCCCTGCGGATCGAGCCATCGCTTTATGATGCGCTTGAGCGCGCGGCGGCGCATGATCTGCGCAGTGTCAACGCCCAGATTGAGGTGCTGCTGCGCGAGGGGCTGGCGCGGCGCGGGGTGAAGCTGGCGGCACCTGAAAATCGCCCGCGCGGACGCCCGGTAAAGCACTCTGATTGATCACACTCCGGCGACCGAATCGCCGATGCTCATGCGCTGGCCATCGGTGATGATCACGATGTCGCCGAGCGTCACCTGCTCGAACAGCATCTTGGCGAACGCGGTCGGCACGCCAATGCAGCCGCGCGTGCCATAGCCCCATTCGACATCGCTGCCGTGCACCGCGATGCCGTCATCGGTCAGCCGCAGCATATAGGGCATCGGCACGTTGTAGAGGTTTGAGACGTGATTTGCGCTCTTCTGGGTGATCGGATAGGCACCCAGCGGGGTCGGCTTTTCGGGCGTGCCATACATGATCACCGCCACGCCGATCTCATGCCCGTCGCGGAACACCGACAGAGTCTGCGCGGTCAGATCGACGGTGATCAGCAGCGGACCTTGCGCAGGCGCGTTGCTCTCGTCCCAGTAATAATTGCCATGGCCAAGTGGCCCATCGATGGTAAGAACGCTCTTGATCTGATAGCCGATTTGCTGCGGGCTGGTGGCTGCGGCCTGGTCTGCAGTCAGCGCGATGGTTTCCGGGGTGTTGGTTGGGCCAGTACCGGGCTGGGCTCCGGGCAACGCCGCCACTGTCAACGGCTGCAAGTTCTCGGTCGCAGGCGTGCTTGTCAGCACCGCGGTCACGAGTAGCGCCAGCCCGGCCAGAATGCCGCCACCGATGATCCTGCGTCCGTGTGTTATGATCCATCCAGCCATTAATCGCGCTCCGCATGCCACGCATCGTGACATTTACGGAATAGTAACCAATTGGCAGCGCAGTTGCCAGCGCCGCGTGGGCGCTGTTCCGCAGCGGGACGCGGGGATAACGAAGTGTTAACGCAACTCCTCGGCCACGATGCCGGTCATCTTCGTGACCACCCGCGCGATGCCTTTGGCATTGGGGTGGACGCCATCGGGCAGCATCAGCGTGGAATCGGTGATGATGCCGTCCAGAAAGAACGGATAGAGCGGCGCATCGTATTTTTGCGCCAGCGTCGCGAAGATCGGGTTGAACGCCTGCGCATAATCTTGCCCCAGATTGGGCGCGGCAACGATGCCGGTGAGCACCACGTCGATGTCGCGACGGTCGAGCTCGGCCATCATCGCGTCCATATTGGCGCGGGTTTGCTCCGGGTTGATACCACGCAGCATGTCATTGCCGCCCAGCCCGAGGATGACCAGATCGGGTTTGCGCGGCAGGCCATCGAGCGCGAATGCCAGTCGCTGCAAACCTGCGGCGGTGGTGTCACCCGAGACCCCGGCATTGTGCACCGAGACCTTCAACCCCTTGTCAGACAACGCTTTTTCAAGCTGTGCGGGGAAGCTTTCGCCCTGCTGCACGCCATATCCGGCATACAGGCTGTCGCCAAAGGCCATCACCAGCCTGGTGTCGGCAGCGGGTGCGCCGGCGGTTGACGGGGCGTCACGCCGTTCGACAGGCGGTGCACTGGCGTCGTCAGACGGGGCAGAACAGCCGCCGGTGCAATGGACAAGCAACAAAGCCGCCCCATATAGGATGACATCCCGTTTCAAAGCGAAAGCCCTTTCATTCCATGCACGCCCCGCAGACGCGCTCCAATATTGCCATTGCCGCGCGCAATGTCACCCTTTCGCTTGGCGATAAAGCCAATCCGACGCTGATCCTCAAGGGCATCGATCTCGATATCCCGCTGGGGCAGAGTGTTGCGCTGCTGGGGCCTTCAGGATCGGGCAAATCATCGCTGATGGCGATCCTGTCCGGGCTGGAGCGCGCGAGCAGCGGCGATGTCACCGTTGCCGGGCTCGATTTCGGCCCGATGGACGAAGACGCGCTGGCGCGTGCGCGGCGCGGACGCATTGGCATCGTGCTGCAGGCGTTTCACCTGCTGCCAACGATGAGCGCGCTGGAAAACGTCGCGGTTCCGCTGGAACTGGCCGGGCTGCCCGATCCGTTCGGCGTGGCGGCGCGCGAGCTTGAGGCGGTCGGGCTGGGCCATCGGCTGACGCATTATCCCAGCCAGCTTTCGGGCGGTGAGCAGCAGCGCGTGGCAATCGCCCGCGCAATGGCACCGGGGCCGGATATCATCTTTGCTGACGAGCCGACCGGCAACCTTGACGGCACCACCGGCGATGCGATTATCGAGCTGCTGTTTTCGCGGCAGAAGCTAAGCGGATCGACGCTGCTGATCATCACCCACGATCCGGCGCTGGCAACGCACTGCGACCGGGTGATCGAGATGCGCGACGGCCTGATTGTGGCGGACCGTGCGGGCAGGGCGGCGTGAACTGGCCGCAGATCTGGCGCATCGCGCGGCGTGATCTGAGCGGGCGGTTTCGCGGGCTGCGGCTGCTGATCGTCTGCCTGTTTTTGGGCGTGGCGACGCTCGCCACCATCGGCAGCTTGACTGCATCGATCACCGGCGAGCTCGCGCAGCGCGGGCAGTTGATTCTGGGCGGCGATTTCGAGGTCTCTATGTCGCAGCGCGCGGCGAGC
>NZ_JBGTFM010000381.1:0-8732 GCF_041747255.1 Blastomonas sp.
GCCGACATCCTCCCCACCCCCGGCACCCACGCCGCCGCCTGCGCCGTCGCCTACCCCGACGCCCGAACCCGGGAACGATCTTCGGGTGCAGACCGATGTGATCGAGGAGCAGCTGGATGAGAAAGAGCAGCAGGAAGGCGATGGCCAGATCAATGCGCCGGTCTTCCTGACCCCGCTGATCGAACTGCGCGAGTTTGAGCAGTTCGGCTATGCGCCGCTGATTGACGAACCGGTCACAGGCGCGGGCAATGAGGATCTGTGGACGCCGCTGCCCCCGGTTGAGCCGTGATGCGGGCCTCCGGCAACCGTGTGCCTGTGCCTGCTTGACGCCCGCATCGGTTTGGCGGCATTGGCGGGGGCATGGAAAGCACTGACCAGACCCCGCTGATGCTGTTCAACAGCCTGACGCGATCGCTTGAGCCGTTTGCCCCGGTTCATCCCGGCGAGGCGCGCGTCTACAGCTGCGGGCCGACGGTGTATAACTACCAGCACATCGGCAACATGCGTGCCTATGTCTTTGCCGACACATTGGGGCGCACGTTGCAGTGGAAAGGCTATAAGCTCACCCATGTCGTCAACATCACCGACGTTGGCCACCTGACGTCCGACGCCGATGAGGGCGAGGACAAGATGGAACGCATGGCCGCGCGCGAGGGCAAGTCGGCATGGGATATTGCGCGCTTTTATCAGCAGGATTTCGAGCGCGATCTGGCGCGGCTCAACGTCCAGCCGAAACAGCATCCGCGCGCGACTGACTATGTCGATGCGATGATCGTCTGGGGCAAAAGCATTGCTGACAGGCACTGCTACGAGCTGGACAGCGGGCTGTATTTCGATGTTGCGACCGTGGCGGATTATGGGCGCTTGGCGCGCGCGGTGACCGAGGATGGGGAGGGCCGGATCGAGTCTGTCGAAGGCAAGCGCAACGCGGCCGATTTTGCGATCTGGCGCAAAACTCCGCCCGGTGAGGCGCGGCAGATGGAGTGGGATTCGCCTTGGGGCCGCGGCGCGCCAGGCTGGCACCTAGAATGCTCGGTGATGGGCGAGGCGCTGCTCGGCTTTCCGTTCGACATCCACACCGGTGGGATCGACCACCGCGAGATTCACCACCCCAACGAAATCGCGCAGAACCAGGCATTTTGCTGCCACGCCAAGGACGATGGTGGCCTCGATGACCCGCGCAACTCGGGCGCCAAAATCTGGATGCACAACAATTTCCTGATCGACCGATCCGGCAAGATGTCTAAGTCCAGCGGCGAGTTTTTGCGGCTGCAATTGCTGATAGACAAGGGCATCCACCCGCTGGCCTATCGGCTGATGTGCCTGCAGGCGCACTACCGGTCAGAGCTTGAGTTCACCTGGGACAATCTGCTCGCGGCGCTGACGCGGTTGAAGCGGATGGTGATGGCTGTGGCAGCGCTGCGTGACACGGCCATGTCTGCCGGTGTAGTGACGCATCCGCGCCTGCTGGCAGCGCTGGCAGAGTTTGATGCTGCGATATCGGATGATCTCAATTCGCCCAAGGCACTGACCGTGCTCGACGAGGTGCTGGGGCAGAAAAAGATCGATGCTGCCGAGCGTCTGGCGGCGATTGCGCGCATGGATGCGGTGCTTGGGTTGAACGTGATCGCCATGTCGCGCCCTGACCTGCGCCTCCGCCCAGCCGATGCCACCATCAGCGAGGCTGAAATCGAACGGCAACTAAAGCTCCGCAAGGAAGCGCGTGCCGACAAGAACTTCGCCGCCTCCGATGCGATCCGCGACGCGCTGACCGCCGCCGGGGTCGAGGTAATGGACGGCGATCCGCTCGGCTGGGAGTGGGCCATTCGCGTCTAGCGGCGCAACCGCCAGCGTTGACCTTGCCGGTAATCGCCGCCGCGCGCAGGTCTGCTAGCATGCCCGCATGATACAACCGATCCTCTGGCTGCTGCTCGCTGCGGTCCATGCCCTTCCGGCAATTGCGCTGTTCATGCCCGGCCTGTTGACCAGGCTCTACGGCATTCCTGCGGCGGACCCCGCATTGCTGCTGGTCCAGCACCGGGCGGCGCTGTTTCTTTGTGTGGTCATCGTCTGCCTGTGGGCAATGATTGACCCCGGGGTGCGCCGACTGGCGGTGGTGGTGGCTGCGGTCAGCATGGTCTCGTTCCTTATGCTGTTCTGGATCTCCGACGCGCCTGCATCGTTGCGCGGCATCGCAATGGTTGACCTTGCCGCGCTGCCGCTGCTTATGGCATCGGGCTATCTGGCATACAGATAGCTGAAGCGGTGAGGGGCAATAATGACCAAGGCAGTGATATCGGGGCTGGTGCGGCCCCTGCTGGAAAGCCGACTGCCTGCGAGCATCGACGTCGCCTGGATCATGAGCGCGGATGAGGCGCTGCGCGAGGTGACCGACGCCGACATCGCCTGGGTCGATATGCACGACAAGCAGGCGATGCGGAACATCATGCTGGCGGGCGAGCGGCTGCAATGGGTCTCGACGATCTACGCCGGGCTCGATCATTTCCCGGTCGATGAGCTGCGCGCGCGCGGCACCCGCGTGACCAACGGCGTTGGCGTCAACACCATCGCGGTCGCCGAATATGCCCTCCTTGGGATGCTCAGCATTGCCAAGGGCTATGCCGATGTTGTGCGCGCCGCCGACCGGCGCGAATGGCTTTACGCCTCGCCCGGACACGAGGAACTGTATGAAAGCCGCGCGCTGATCATTGGCTATGGTGCAATCGGCGCAGCAGTAGGCGCGCGGCTCAAGGCCTTTGGCGTTGAGGTCACCGGCGTTGCCCGCACCGCGCGGCCCGATGACGGCATTCTTGGCGCGGATGCGTGGCAGGCGCAGATCGGTGACTATGACTGGGTGGTGCTTGCCACCCCGGCGACCGCAGAGACCACCGCGCTGATTGACGCGGCTTTGCTCGCGGCGATGAAACCCACAGCGGTGCTGGTCAATGTCGCGCGCGGCAGCTGCATTGATCAGGATGCGCTGGTCGATGCGCTCCGGAGCAAGCGAATCGCCGGGGCGTTTCTTGATGTCACCACGCCCGAACCGCTACCCGCCGATCATGTGCTGTGGACGCTGCCCAACGTGCAGATCTCAATGCATTTGTCCGGCCAGGCCCAGACCAAGATGTTTCAGCGCTCTGCTGCGCTTTTCCTTGACAACGCAGTCCGCTTCCTTGCCGGAGAGCCGCTGGTCAACGAGGTCGATCTGTTGCTGGGATACTGACCTGGCGGGGGGCAAGTTTGCCCTCCGTTTTGACGTTTTGCCGGGTGACTCGGCAAAAATTTGTGTTTATGTCTGTCTACATAGGGGGCAACGGTCATGGGGGACGGTGCCTTTGCAATCTGCTTCCCCATCTGGGTGCCCAATGCACAACGCAACGCCCCCGGTCTGTCCTTTCGGTCGCACGATTTGCACTGCCATGCCATCCGGTCCCGGGGGAGTTAATTCATGACCAAAGCATCTGATCTGTTCATCCAGTGTCTGGAAGAGGAAGGCGTCGAATATATCTTCGGCGTGCCGGGCGAAGAAAACCTCGACATGCTCGACAGCCTCAGCCGCTCGACCAAGATCAAGCTGATCCTCACCCGGCATGAACAGGGCGCGGGTTTCATGGCAGCGACCTATGGTCGCCACACCGGCAAGACCGGCGTGTGCATGGCAACGCTTGGCCCCGGTGCGACCAATTTCGTCACCGCAGCGGCCTATGCGCAGCTTGGCGGCATGCCGATCCTGATGGTGACCGGGCAAAAGCCGATCAAGAAATCGAAACAGGGCCGGTTCCAGATTCTCGACGTCGTCGGCATGATGAAGCCGATCACCAAATTCACCCACCAGCTGGCGAGCGCCGACAACATCCCCAGCCGGGTGCGCGAGGCGATCCGCCTCGCCGAAGAGGAAAAGCCCGGTGCCACCCACATCGAGTTTCCCGAGGACATTGCCGAGGAAAAAACCGATTCGGTGCCATTGAAGCCCAGTCACACGCGCCGCCCCAATGCCGACAAGAAATCGATCCGCGCGGCGGTGACCGCGCTTGAGCAGGCGAAGTCGCCGGTGCTGGTCATCGGGGCGGGGGCAAACCGCACACTCACCAGCAGGATGCTGCTCCAGTTCATTGAAAAGACGGGCATTCCTTTCCTGACCACCCAGTTGGGCAAGGGCGTGATCGATGAGCGGCACCCCAAGTTCCTGGGCTGCGCGGCGCTCTCGGCCGGTGATTTTGTTCACCGCGCCGTTGAGGCGGCTGACTTGATTCTTAATATCGGCCACGATGTTATTGAAAAACCACCGTTCTTCATGCATCCGGGCGGCACCCCGGTGATCCATATCTCGCCCAAGACGGCCGAGGTCGATCCGGTTTACTTCCCCGAAATTGAGGTGATCGGAGATATCGCCAATGCCGTCTGGCAGATGAAGGAAGATATTGTCCCCAATGGCGGCTGGCAGTTCGACCATATGCTGGCCTTCCGCAAGGCTGAGGTCGAGCATACCGAATCGCTGTCGGGTGATGCCCGCTTCCCGATCTTCCCGCCCTATCTGGTGCAGGAAATCCGCAACGCGATGCCCGATGATGGCATCATTTGCCTCGACAACGGGGTTTACAAAATCTGGTTCGCGCGCGGCTACACCGCCTATCGGCCCAACACCGTGCTGCTCGACAATGCGCTTGCCACCATGGGCGCGGGGCTGCCCTCGGCGATGATGTCATCGATGGTCTATCCTGACCGCAAGGTGTTGGCGATCTGCGGCGATGGCGGGTTCATGATGAACAGCCAGGAAATGGAAACCGCTGTCCGCCTCAAGCTCAACATGACCGTGCTGATCCTCAACGATTCAAGCTATGGCATGATCCGCTGGAAGCAGGCGAACATGGGTTTCAAGGACTTCGGGCTGACCTATGGCAACCCCGATTTCGTCAAATATGCTGAAAGCTATGGCGCGATCGGGCACCGGGTGACGTCGAGCGAACACCTCACCGATGTGCTCGCCCATTGCCTCGCCACACCCGGCGTGCATCTGATCGATTGCCCGGTGGACTACACCGAGAACGACCAGATCCTGAACATCGACATCAAGCGGATGTCCAAGGAGCTTTAGTCAGAACTCCCTCTCCCCTTGAGGGGAGAGGGTCGGGGAGAGGGGAATGCGTTTCCCTTTCCTTATGTCATACCGGGGGAGGGCGGCCCCCTCTCCCAACCCCCTCCCCTCAAGGGGAGAGGGCTTTAAGGGACTTGTCATGACCAGCCTCAAATCCGTTTATCCGCTCTATCTCAACAATGTGGCCGAGCAGCCGAACACCGATCTTGAGGTGACCGACAAGTTCACCGGCGAGGTCGCGTTCCGGGTGGCGCAGGCCGATGCGGCGACGATTGACAAGGCGATCGCGGGCGCGGTCGAGGCGGCCGAGCCGATGGCGCGGATGGCGAGCTATGAGCGGCAGGATGTGCTCACCCATTGCGTCACCCGCTTCAAGGAGCGGTTCGACGAGCTCGCCTATGCATTGTGCATCGAGGCGGGCAAGCCGATCAAGGACTCAGAGGGCGAGGTCAGCCGGTTGATCGACACCTTCCGCATTGCGGCGGAAGAGGCGGTGCGGATGAATGGCGAGGTCCAGACAATGGACATCAGCCCCCGCGCCAAAGGCTATCAGGGCATGTGGAAGCGTGTGCCGATTGGCCCGTGCTCGTTCATCTCGCCGTTCAATTTCCCGCTCAATCTCGCTGCGCACAAGGTTGCGCCTGCGATTGCGGTGGGTTGCCCATTCGTGATGAAGCCCGCCAGCCGCACGCCGCTGGGCGCGATCATTATGGGTGAGGTGCTGGCCGAGACCAACCTGCCCAAGGGCGCGTTCTCGATCCTGCCCGCCAGCCGCGATGGTGCCGATCTGTTCACTACCGATGACCGGCTGAAACTCTTGTCGTTCACCGGATCGCCCGATGTGGGCTGGGATTTGAAGGCCCGCTGCGGCAAGAAAAAGGTCGTGCTCGAACTGGGCGGCAACGCAGCGGTGATCATCGACCATGATGCCGATCTGGATGATGCGCTGGAACGCGTGGTGTTCGGTGCCTTCTACCAGTCCGGGCAAAGCTGCATCGGGGTGCAGCGGATCATCATCCACGCCGATGTGTATGATCGGTTCCGCGACATGCTGGTCGCCAGGACAGCCAAGCTGATCGCGGGCGACCCCAAGCACCGCGACACGTTCATCGGCCCGATGATCCATGTGAAGGAAGCGACACGGCTCGATGGCTGGGTGCAGGAGGCGGTGTCGCTGGGCGGCACACTGCTGTGCGGCGGTAAGCGCGATGGCGCGATGCTTGAGGCGACGCTGCTCGAAAATGTGCCGTCCGAGGCCAAGATCGTCACCGAAGAGGCGTTCGGCCCGGTGGCGGTGCTGTCCAGGTTCACCGATTTTGGCGACGCGCTGGCCGAGGCCAACAACAGCAAGTTCGGCCTGCAGGCGGGCGTGTTCACCCGCGATCTGTTCAAGATGTTCGATGCCTGGGATCATCTCGATGTCGGCGGCGTGGTGATCAACGACGTGCCCAGCTTCCGCATCGACAACATGCCTTATGGCGGGGTCAAGGATTCGGGGCTGGGCCGCGAAGGCATCCGCTTTGCGATGGAAGACATGACCGAAATCCGCAACCTGCTGATCCGGCGATAGGACTCAGACTGAGCCACCCGCTCTCCGGCGAATGCCGGAGCCCAGGAAACGGATTGTGCTGACGTTGCGTAATGGATTGCCGCGTGTGCCAGAGAGCGTCACGCGGAACCCGGCCTATCCCGGATAGCGGATCGCCATGACCTCCCATTGTTTCTCGCCGCCGGGCAGCTGGACATTGCGCACATCGCCCACTGCTGCGCCCCTCAATGCGCGCGCGAACGGCGCGTTCCAGCCGATCCGCCCCGCGCCAGCATCCTGCTCATCATCGCCGACCAGGGTCAGCGTGCGGCGGTTGTCGTCATCATCGGCGATCTCGACCGTCGCGCCGAACCAGACCCGGGTCTTGTCCTGCTGCGCCGCCGGATCGATCACCCGCGCCGCCTTCATCTTGCGCGCCAGCCGGTTGAGGTCGCGGTCAATCTCGCGCATCCGCTTGCGGCCATAAAGATAGTCGCCGTTCTCTGACCGGTCGCCATTGCCTGCGGCCCAGCTGACGATCTCGACAATGCGCGGGCGCTCGGCGCCGAGCAGGTTGTCGTAGCGGGCCTTCAGCGCGGCATAGCCTGCGGGGGTGATGTAGTTGGGTTGATCCACATTTTGACGTTAATGGCCGTCGCTCCAACATTCCACGTTTTCCGGCGAAAGCCGGAATCCAGGGGCGGATGCAGCGCAACACGACTCCGGACTCCGGCGTTCGCCGAAGAACGGAGACGGGAGGAACCGAGAAGCCTCAACCCGGCGTGTTCTTCCCCAAGTAACGGCTCAGCCTGTTCGCACCGCGCATCGTCGCGCGCTCGGGGTGGAGCACATCATAGACCACCGCGTTTTCAAGCACCCGCTGGACATAATTCTTGGTCTCGAAAATCGGGATGCGCTCGACCCATTCGATGATGTCGATGCCGCCGGTGCGCGGGTCGCCATTGGCGCGCAGCCATTTGTTCACATTGCCGGGGCCGGCGTTATAGGCAGCGACTGCGAGCGGGTAGCTGCCGCCATAATAGTCCATCATCCGCGCGAAATAGCCCGCACCCAGCTTGATGTTATACTGGGTATCGTCGGTGAGCGCGCCGAGCGAATAGCCCAGCCCCATCTTGCCTGCCTGTTCGCGCGCAGTGCCCGGCATCAGCTGCATCAGGCCGCGTGCACCCGCATGGCTGACGGCGTTTTGCGCATACTGGCTTTCCTGCCGGGTGATGGCGTGGATCATCGTCCAGTTGTTCTCAAAGCCCGGCGGCACCGGCATATGCGGGAAGGCAATCGACTGCAGGTCATCGACCCCCTTGGCGCGCGCCGACTGGCCAACGATCACCGCCAGATCGCGGCGGCCGATCTGCTGCGCGAGTTCGGCGACCAGCACGTGCTCTTCGGGAGTCTCCGCTGTGGCGGCGACCGCGCCGAAGAACCGGCGCTGGGTCGGCCAGTCACTGCTGCGCGAAACCATTTGCGTTGCCTGCACCAGGCTGCTGGCGTTGAACCGCCCGCGGTCAACCGCGCTGACCACCGCCTTGGGGGCTTCGGCGAAGCGCGGCATCTCGCGGCCCAGCCGTTCAAGCGCGAGCTGGCCGTAGAAATGATCGGGGTAGATCGCCGCCATTTCGAAATAGCGCGACGCGTTGGCGCTGTCGCCCGCCTGCGCGGCGGCGCGGCCTGCCCAGTAATAGCCTTTGGAGCGGGTCTGCGGCGTGCGCGCGCCGCTGCCATAGCGGGCAAACATGCCCGATGCATCCTGCGCACGGCCCAGATTGCTGAGCGCCACCGTTCCCGCCAGCCATGTGAGGCTGGTGTAATGGTCGCGCACTTTGAGGCTCTCGCCAGAAATGTCATGGCCCGGCGCAAAGGCATCGTCGACCTTGGCCGCGATGTCATAGGCGAGGCGGGTCTGTCCGTCATTATTGGCGGCGCGCGCCTGCCCCAGTAACAGTTCGTACCAGACTTCAGGATTGGCCGGGCGATAATCCAGCGGCGGGCGACTGGCGAGCAGCGCGCGTGCGCCGCCCCAGTTGCCGCTGTCGACCATCCGCTTGGCACGTTGGGCGACATAGCCTGCATCGCGCAACGCCTCTGCGC
>NZ_JBGTFM010000382.1:0-3813 GCF_041747255.1 Blastomonas sp.
GGGGCGATAGGTCTTTTGAGCAAGTATCTGGTTGTCGTCGCTTTCCTGGTGATCCTTTTCGGAATTTACTCACGAGCAAAATGGCGATCTCGCAAAATCTGACGTGACAGAGGCCGAATTGGGTTCAATTCACTTTGGATCGGATCGACTACCCGGGGCCCTCGCCTCAGCCAGACGGATGATCTCGGCGCCGATCGACTGCTCACTCTGGCTGGCGAAAACGCAGCGATTGCGTCTTACGTCCGGGATGACGAGCGGTGACACGGATTTGATCGCATGGGCGCAGAACGATATCGAGCGCGGCATTTCCCTCGCATCCATGCCGTGAACGGACTTGAACCATTGGCGATCGGAGTCGACCAGCGACAAGGCCGCGATCGGCACTTTGAGCACGCGGCTAACGAGCGCGGTAACCTTCTCGAGGATCGCGTCCGCCGGCGTCTCGAGCACATCATAGCGCTGCAGCGAAGCGAGCCGGGCGGGTTCATCCGAGAGCTTGTGGCCAATCAAAGAGTGCCCCCTGGAAAGTGTTGGTAGCGGTAAGAATTCGACCCCCTGCAAGCGTCGCATCCTCCCACTTAAATATATAACATAGCTTACCGCGTGAATTAAGAAATTCTTAATCCGCAGCTCACATCGTGGTGAGATGATAGGGCTGCGATCACTTGTTCCGCCTTTTAAGAGGATGATATCCCACCGGTTCACCCTCGACCCGCTGAAGGACGCACGCGGCAACGTGCTGGTTTTGGCAGGACTGGCGATGCCCGTCCTGATTGGGATGGGTGGCCTGGCCATTGAAGGCGCCAATTGGTACCAAACCAAGCGTGAATTGCAAAATGCTGCCGACACTGCTGCAACCGCTGCGGCAACCAACGGCAAATCGAGCTACGTCGGTGAAGCCAGAGCGGTAACCGCGCAATATGGTTTTACCCACGGGGTCAACGGCACGACAATCGAAGTAAGCAACACGGCAATCTGCCCTGACGGTGGATCGCCCTGCTACAGCGTCACGATCAGCCGACCTATCCCGATCGTTTTTGCACAGGTGGTCGGCTTTACCGGCAACACGACCCTAAATGGTGCAAACGCCGTTTCAATCACCTCAACTGCCGTGGCAAAGCAGGGCATCGAACGGCGCAAATATTGCGTCATGGCTCTCGACGCCATCGGAACCGCGATCCTGTCGAATGGCGCGCCCAAGGCGGACCTGTCCGGCTGCAACATCGTTTCCAATTCTAACATGAGATGCAATGGGCACGATCTCAAGGCAGACCATGCAGACGCGGTCGGTGTTGTGGACGACTGCGGCGTTTCGCGGACCTCGAATATCCCTCCCGTAAGCGATCCATACAAAAATCTCGCAGGGAACATCCCTCGCAACTCCTGCGGCAGTCCGGCGCCTACCAATGTCGCTGGAACGCAGAACTGGACCGGGACGAAGACATTCTGCGGTGATCTCAACCTCACGGGCGATGTTACGCTCACCGGTGACAACGTGGTCATCGTCATTGAAAACGGTTCGCTCAATCTGGACGAATATGTTCTCCGGACAGCGAGCGGAAAAACCGCAACGATTATCTTCACCGGAAACAACAGCTTCGATCATCAGATCAATGGCAAGAAGAAAGGCGCCGTTCTGGACATAAGGGCACCGGACAGCGGGATCTGGAAGGGGATTGCAATCTACTACGACCCCAGTGTGACCGAGAACGTAGATCTTGATTACAACGGAAACACACCCAGCCTGGCTGTGACGGGCGCCATATACATGCCAAATTCAAATGTATCATTCGGTGGTGCCGTTGGCAAATTCACTTCAGGAACCGAGCGGTGCACGATCCTGGTGGTCAAGGGGCTCCAGATTCATGGCACAGCGGCGATGCTGAGCCAAGATTGCGAGGCCCTAGGCTTCGATATGCCAACCGGTTCATTGCCCGGGCGAGGGATATTGGTGGACTGATCATGGCATTGTCGCTTGCGATCTTGGGCCGACGATTTGGGCAATTGAGACTCGATTCACGCGGTGTTGCTGCTCTCGAGCTTGCGCTCATACTGGGGGTGGGGACTACCGTAATGCTCAACGGCATCGAGATTTCCCGCTACTATTACGCGAAGATGGAACTCGAGAATGCCGCCCAGATGGCGGCGCAAAATGTGTTCCGGGTCTGCGACAAGTCCGAGAAGCTTCCCGCAACAATCCGTTGCAGCGACCATACCGATGCAATTGGCACCGCTTTGCAATCGACCTCACTAGGATCGAACGTCACCTTGTCGACGGACTATCCGACCGAGGCGTATTATTGCGTCAGCACCGGTGGAGCGCTCATCCAGGTCGCAGCTGCGAATGAAACAAGGCCCAATGACTGCTCGAGCGTGGGCCGCTCCAGCGACAAGCCGGGCCTTTATCTCATGATCCAGGCGCAATACACCTACACCCCGATTTTCGATGCAATCACCATCGGCAGCAGGTTGCCGGCGACTGTTCGATCCTCAACCATGACCCGCCTGTCATGAGCCTTCGTCGAAACCTTGCGGATACACAGGGCGCCACGATCGTCGAATTCGCCTTCGTTGCGCCCATACTGCTGATGATCCTCTGGGGAGGAATCAACCTCTCGATGCTGGGCTTCTCGGCAGCGAACCTGCGTTATGCCACGGAGGAGGCAGCGCGCTGCGCTGCGGTCAGAACCACTGTCTGCAGCAATGCGGATGAAACCCGGGCTTATGCATCAGCCAATTTCAATGCGATCACGAGCGCCCAGGCGACTTTCGTAGCGGCGATGGCAGAATCATGCGGCAAGCAGGTTGATGGCTCTCTGGATTTCGTCGTTCAGACAGGAGTTGGCAGCGTCATGATCCCACTGACGGCCACTGCATGCTTCCCCCAGTAAGCGCAGGTGTAAGCGCAGGTTCTGGTTTTCAAATCGCTACGTTACCCGCGCCCCGGCCTCCATAGCCAAACGGAGATCGACCCCAGGGTTCTCGAATGCTTCCAAATCCGCCACCTCCGGAATGGCGTGAGCAGAAGCCGATTCATGAATCGAGCGACCCCGCCAGGGGGGTGACGGGGCCGCTCTTTCGCCCGGGCATCAGGGAGGGGATCAGCCCGGGGTAAACAACAATGCCAAACCATTCATGCAGTAACGCTTGCCGGTCGGCTTGGGGCCATCGTCGAAAACGTGGCCGAAATGTCCGCCGCAGCGGCGGCAGTGGACTTCGGTGCGCGTGAAAGAGAGTGTATTGTCCACGCGGGTACCGACCGCGTTGCGCAAGGGCGCATAGAAGCTTGGCCAGCCGGTGCCGCTGTCATATTTGGTCGCCGAACTGAACACCGGCAGCGAGCAGCCGGCGCACGCATAGGTGCCGCGGCGTTTCTCGCGATCGAGCGGACTGGAAAAGGGCGGCTCCGTCTTTTCTTCCCGGAGCACTGCGTAACGCTGCCTCGAGAGGATGCGCCGCCACTCTTGAGGAGACTTGCTGATTGGAAAGCGCTGCGCCGCTGACAGGCTGCCCAGTGGCAGGGCAAGCGCAGCGATGGCCGCGGTGGAAGAACCGAGGAAAAGCCGGCGACTCAGATACTGGTCCATGTTGCCTCCTCGAAGGGTTGGGACGCCGCGGGAAAACAAATGCGCGGCGTCCCGGATTTTACGGCAGATGCATCAGCCCGGAAGCGAAACGCCATCCGTGACGTGGATCACGCCGTTCGACTGCATCACATTGGCCTGCGTCACATGGGACATCCCGGCCTTGGCATCGACCAGCATGATCTTGTTGCCCATCATGCTAGCGGTGAGCGTTCCACCCTGGACAGTG
>NZ_JBGTFM010000383.1:0-1526 GCF_041747255.1 Blastomonas sp.
AACCGCATAATCGCGCAAGCTTTTGCCTGATACGGTCATGATGTCGCTGTGCAGCAGGCCGTTGTCGGCGAGTTCGCGGATGATGAAGCCGATGCCGCCTGCGGCATGGAAATGGTTCACATCGCCCGATCCGTTGGGATACACGCGCGCCAGCATCGGGATGATCGCGGAAAGGTCGCTCAGATCCTCCCAGTCGATGTGGATGCCCGCCGCGCGTGCCATCGCGGGCAGGTGGATCGCGTGGTTGGTCGATCCGCCGGTGGCGAGCAGCCCGATGCACGCGTTGACGATCGCCTTTTCATCGACGCAATGGCCGATGGGGCGATAGTCATTGCCGTTCCAGCCGATCTGGGTCACCCGGTGGACGGCGGCGCGGGTCAACTCCTGCCGCAGCTTGGTCCCCGGATTGACGAATGATGCGGCGGGCACGTGCAGCCCCATCATCTCCATCATCATCTGGTTGGAATTGGCGGTGCCGTAAAAGGTGCAGGTGCCCGCGCTGTGATAGCTCGCGGCTTCGGCTTCGAGTAGCTCACCTTTGCCGACCTTGCCTTCAGCATAGAGCTGGCGGATGCGCTGCTTTTCTTTGTTGGGCAGTCCCGAGGGCATAGGTCCGGCGGGCACCAATATGGTCGGCACATGGCCAAAGCGCAGCGCCGCGATCACCAGGCCGGGGACGATCTTGTCACAGATACCGAGCAGCAACGCAGCTTCGAACATGCCGTGGCTCATCGCGATGGCGCTGCCCATGGCGATGGTGTCGCGGCTGAACAGCGACAGCTCCATGCCGAGCTGGCCCTGGGTCACTCCGTCGCACATCGCAGGCACCCCTCCTGCGACCTGCGCGGTCGCGCCGACCTCGCGCGCGAAAATCTTGATCTGCTCAGGATAGCGGCCATAGGGCTGATGCGCCGAGAGCATGTCGTTATACGCGGTGACAATGCCGATATTCATCGCCGTGCCGGCCCGGATCGTGGGCCTGTCATCGCCCGCTGCGGCAAAGCCATGCGCCAGATTGCCGCATGACAAGGTGGGTCGGTGGACGCCCTTGTCGCGTTCGCGCGCGATGAAATCGAGATAAGCGCTACGGCGCGGGCGCGAGCGCTCGATGATCCGCTGGGTGATGCGTTCAAGCTCGGGGTGCAGGCTGGTCATGATGCGCTCCAGAAGATGGTGACCGGCGCCTGCGCGGCGCGCAGCAACCGGGCGATGGGCAGGTCGTGCGCGCCCGCCAACGCGCCATCGAGCACCGCTTTTTTGTCAGCGCCCTTCAGCACCAGCATGATGTGGGCCGCGCGCACCAGCGCCGGGATGGTCAGCGTCAGCCGGTCGAACGGGGCTTCGGGCGGCAGTGGATCAGGTGTTATCGATTTAACGCTGAGCGGCGCATCGGGTTGCGGATCGGTGTTGGGAAACAGCGAGGCGAGGTGCCCGTCGCCGCCCATGCCCAGCCACACCAGATCGAACGGGGGCGGGGTCACGCCAGCTGCCAGTGGAATTAGCGTCGCACCGGTCGCAGCCAGATT
>NZ_JBGTFM010000384.1:0-4956 GCF_041747255.1 Blastomonas sp.
GCGCTTATAGCCGCAGGCCATGAACACGCAAAGCCCAGAGGATATCACCCCACCCAACGGCCCGCTGGCCGATATCCGCGCCGCCATCACCCAGTCGGAAAAGATCGCGGGCCGCCCCGCCAGATCGACCACGCTGATCGCCATTTCGAAGACCAAACCGGTCGAGGCGATCGAAGCGCTGATCGACCAAGGCCAGCTGACATTCGGCGAGAACCGGGTGCAGGAGGCAGCTGCCAAATTCCCCAACTTGCGCGCGCGCCATCCGGGGCTTGAACTGCACATGGTCGGCCAGCTGCAATCGAACAAGGCGGATGACGCGGTGGCGCAGTTTGATGTCATCCATTCGGTGGACCGGCCGTCGCTCGCCAAGGCACTGGCGGCGGCGATGTCCAAGGCCGGGCGGCAGCTGCCTTGTTTCGTTCAGGTCAATATCGGCGATGAACCGCAAAAGGGCGGCTGCGCGATCAGCGACCTGCCCGATCTGCTTGTGCAGGCGCGCGCGCTCGGCCTGCCAGTGATCGGGCTGATGGCGGTGCCGCCTGCCGACGTTGAGTCCGCGCCCTATTTCGCGCTGCTCGCCAAGCTGGCGCGCGATTGCGGGCTCGATCAGCTCAGCATGGGCATGTCGGGCGATTTCGAAACCGCGGTGCGCATCGGCGCCACGCATATCCGCATCGGCTCAGCTTTGTTCGGGGCGCGATAGGCCAATCCGCCAAAACGCCAGGCTATTTGCCCAGCGTGAAGCTGCCGTCCCACGCGCCGTAGTTGCTTGATGTCACGCCGTTGCGCGTCGTTCCGGCATAGCTTGCGCGGCCCGGCATCGCGGTCAAATTCACCGTGCCACCGTTCCGTCCGACAATCCCGGCGTGCCGCGCCGCGCGGCAAATATAGCTGTCGTCGGTATAGACATCGCTGCCCCACACGCTGCCCTGTACAGCGACCGCCGTCGCCGGGCAGAAACAGCTGATGGCGCGACGCGATCCTCTGAACTGCATGGCATTGGCCGGGCAATTGGCAACGGTCGGCGCAGCAGCGGTCACCGGTGCCATGCCTCCTTTGGCAAAGCTGTAACTGTTTTCCCAAGCGCCATATTGGCTGGACGAAACGCCGTTTCGGGTGCTGCCTTCATAACCGCCCAACCCCGGGCCGACCGAAAAGGTGACGCTGCCGCCATTGCCGCCGATCACGCCAGCATGACGCGCGGCGGGGCAGATGGTGCTGTCATCAGTATAGACATCGGTGCCCCAGACGCTGCCGCCTTGGGTGGCGCTGGCTGGGCAAAAGCAGGTGACAGTCGCCCCGGGGCCACGATAGCTGGTGGCGTTGACCGGGCACTGCGATGCGCCCGATTGCAATAGCAACACCCCGGCGGGCGTCGATTGGCGGGGTGCTGGCACCCCTTGCGATAATGCAGGCGAGGCCGCGAGCCCCAGCCCGGCGAGCAGGACGGGCACGAACTGAACAGGTGACATGCGGCTCTCCATCAAAAAAACAGAGGTGCGACGCCGTAGCCTCTTTATACCATCACGCGATGCAAATGCCTATAAGTCGAGTTCCGAGCACCGACGTTTCTTGACCTGTCTACAGCATCGGCCCTCACCAACATCACCAGGCGATTTGGAGGTCGTGTTCAAACCAAAGAGTCACACATTTGCCACACAACTGAAAAATATGCTGCTGCAGCATGATCCATGTTGACCCCCTCTCGCAGGCGCAGCAATTAACCTATGATTAGATAGCACCAAAAAATCTGCCGCCATCAAGCCTGGACGGCCATGGGAGACCAGCCAATGCAACACGCTGCATTTCGCTTTACCTCGTCATTTGCGATTGTCGCTGCGATGCTTGCAACCGGCACAGCCAGCCCGGCATTGGCACAGGACGCAGGCGATCAGGCCGATCGCGGCGCTGGCATCATCATCGTTACGGCGCAGAAGCGCGCGCAGGATCAGCGCGATGTGCCCCTGTCCGTCTCCACCTTGAGCAACGACGCGCTCGCTGCGGTGCAGGCGGGCGGCGGCGATATTCGCGGCCTTGCCGGGCGCGTGCCCAATCTTAACGTCGAAAGTTCGTTCGGCCGAACCTTTCCGCGCTTCTACATTCGCGGCCTCGGCAACACTGATTTCGATCTCAATGCCTCGCAGCCGGTTAGTCTGGTTTATGATGATGTGGTGCTTGAAAACCCCATCCTGAAGGGCTTTCCGATTTTCGACCTCGACCGGATCGAGGTTCTGCGCGGGCCGCAGGGCACATTGTTCGGCCGCAACACCCCGGCGGGCATCGTCAAATTCGATACCGTCAAGCCCGGCGACGATGGCGGCTATGTCAAGGCCAGCTGGGCGCGGTTCAACACTGTTCAGCTGGAAGGCGCGATCGGCGGCAACCTGGGCAACGGATTTTCGGTGCGTGCGTCGGGTTTCTACCAGCGTCGCGATGACTGGGTCGACAATGTCGACAATGGCCCCGGCAACGATCTGGGCGGCTATGATGATTTCGCCGGACGGCTCCAGCTGCAATATGAGGATGGCCCGCTGACCGCGCGGCTCGTCGGCCAGGTGCGGGTGCTCGATGGTTCGGCGATCCTGTTTCGCGCAAACGTCTTCCGGACGGGCAGCAACGACCTCAACGGCATTGCCGGGCCAGGATCCGAGTTCCGCCGCAGCGAAATTCGCTCGGACGGGATCAACTTCCAGGAGCTCAACACCTATAATGTCGGGCTGACGGTCAATTATGATTTTGGCCCTGCGACGCTCACATCGGTTACCTCCTACTGGAACGGCAACCTCAAGAGCCGTGGCGATATCGATGGTGGCTTCGGCAACGCCTTCGCGCCCTCGCAGGGTCCGGGCTTCATCCCGTTCTCGGCGCAGACGCGCGACGATGTGCCCAGCCTTGACCAATATACCCAGGAAGTGCGTCTCGCATCGAACAACGAGGGCGGTTTCGGCTATCAGATCGGCGGATTCTTTTTCAACGAACGGCTGAACATCACCACGCTCGATTTTGGCGCACCTGCCGATACGGTCGCCGCCGCGATTGCCGTGCAGCGTCAGGTCACCAACGCCTTCGGCCTGTTCGGGACGCTCAGCTACACCTTCGACAACGGTCTGATCCTGCAGGCCGGCGCGCGCTACAACAATGATGACCGCGATTTTTCCGCCGCCCGGCCGGTGGATACACGGCCCGGGTTTCTGGGCTTTGGCGGACCGGTTCCGACACTGACCACCGGCGCTGACGCCGATCTTGTCACCTGGGACTTAAGCGCGGTCTACCCCGTCAGCGATGAGGTCAACGTGTTTGCCCGCGCCGCCCGCGGCTATCGTGCGCCTTCGATCCAGGGGCGGCTCGCCTTCGGACGCAGCCTGTCGATTGCGGACGCCGAACGCACCATGTCATATGAAGCCGGGATCAAGACGGTGCTGTTCGATGGTGATGCCCGGTTCAACCTGACGGGCTATTATTTCAACACCGAGGACTTGCAGCTGACCGCAGTCGGTGGTGGCGGCAATGTCACCGCGTTGCTCAACGCCGATGATGTCGAGGGCTATGGCTTCGAGGCCGAGTTCGCGGCCCGCCCGGCCGATGGCCTTGATCTCAGCTTTGGCGTCGGTTTCAATGAAAACGAGATCAAGTCGCCGGGCCTTGGCGTGGCTGGCTGCGGAGCACCATGCACCGTGCTGAACGCGCCGATTGCAGGGCGCCCGGGGATCTTCTCGATCGACGGCAACCGCCTGCCGCAATCGCCCAAATGGTCAGTCAACTGGACCGCAGGCTATGCCGTTCCCGTTGGCAATGGCGAGATCTATGCCTTCACCGACTGGTATTATCGCTCTCGCATCCAGTTTTTTCTCTACGACTCGGTGGAATTCAGCGATGACAACCTGATCGAGGGCGGCCTTCGGCTGGGTTATCGCACCAGCAATGGTCGGCTCGACATCGCCGCGTTCGCGCGCAACATCACCAACAACGTCTCGGCAACCGGTGGCATCGATTTCAACAACCTGACCGCCTATGTGAACGAGCCGCGCATTTTTGGTGTGGAAGTGGGCTCCCGGTTTTAACCGCGCCAGCGGGCATAATACCCAGGTTTTTTTAGGGAACTGCTGCGTCCATCTCTTTTGAAAAGATGGTGGGCGCGGCAGGGATTGAACCTGCGACCCCACCCGTGTGAAGGGTGGGAAACTGGTCTTTGGCGTATGTTGGCGCACAGAAAACACAATAAAAACAGTTGCGCACGTTCGCAGTAGTTCGCATATGCTTTTCATGTTTTTTTCATGGTTTTTGGGTCGAGTCTAAAATGGTCGATTTGAGCCGTATCGGCGAGCGGGACAAGCTGAAGACCAAAGCAGGGGATGAACCGCACTGGCAGCGTCTGCGCCAAGGGTGTTATCTCGGCTATCGCCCATCCAAGAAAAAGGCGGGGGGTACGTGGTTTGCGCGCGTCTATGATCCGGACACGAACCGCAATGCCCGGAAACGGCTGGGTGACTATGGCACCCTCTCCGGCCATGACGTGTTCAAACAGGCCAAGCAGGATACCGAAAGCTGGGCTGAGACTGTTGAGAGCGGCGGGGTCACCGTCCGCGCACTGGTGACGGTTGGCGATGCCTGCGAGACCTATCTTAACGAGCGGCCCGGTGCGATTGCCGAGGGTGTGTTCCGGCGGCACGTTTATTCCGATGCAATCGCTAAAGTGAAACTGGACAAGTTACGGCGGCACCACTTGCGCGCGTGGCGCAAGCGGCTGGAAGAGGCACCGGCTATGGTTTCGCGCTCCAAAGGTAGCACGCCAGTTACCAAGGTCCGCTCCAAATCAACTGTTAACCGGGATATGGTGCCGGTAAGAGCTGCTTTGAGGCAGGTACTGAAATCCGGTGCCCCAAATACCGACGCAGCTTGGCAGGAAGCCCTGCGGCCCTTCAAGGGTGCTGACAAGAGACGCGACCTGTATCTGGA
>NZ_JBGTFM010000385.1:0-2320 GCF_041747255.1 Blastomonas sp.
CCTTGAACTGGAAGCCAGCCGAATGTGATCATGGCTGTCAGCAACACGTCGCGTTCGACATGCTGGCGGACAGCCTGCCATTCTGCGGCGGACGAAGGGTATTCGACCGCCGTCTTGTTGGCGAACAGCGCGCCCGGCAGGCCCATGCGCAGGCCAATTTCCGACATATGCGCCCAATCGCGCCCTGCGCCTTTCAGCTCCAGTGCGAGATCGAGGTGCGGCCGGAAGTCGCCCGGGCGCGGCCGATGCCCGGTGCGGAGCTGATCAGGCAGGGTCAGGTTGTATTCCATCGCCGCCAACGTCAGCAGCGGTAGATCGGCGCTCAACCCGGAATAGGTAACCGCCTTGTGGTCCGGGCGAAAACGGACATGGTCGAACAGGGCTTCGACGACAGCCATTTCGCTTCCGTGGGAGTGCTCGGTCCAGGAATGCATACCCTCGATGCTGACAGCGCCGGCATCGTCGATGGCGATGTCGAAAGCCGCCGCAGCGAAGATCCGCTTTGATGCCTGGCGATGCTTGGTTGGATGCTTGCGCTTGAACTCGGCGCAACCTCTCGGATCGACTTCGCGATAGGCGTCATGGAGATGTTCGTCCCAGCAGCTTTCGGTGTCGATGAAGGTCAGTTTGAGCATTGTGATATCCTTAGGTTTATTGAGGGCGTGCGCAGGGGCAGGCCATTCGGAGGTTAGATTCTGAAATTGGGAAAGCGCGCGGAGCCCGCTAAAAGCGAATGGGCATGACATTTTGCACGACTCGCCAAGCCCGATACGCCGTGAACAACGCCGATTTGGTTGGAAGATCATGGACGGCCCCGACGCTGGTCAGCCAGGCCGCCTGTGCTCGACGAGCCGCGGACCTAGCTTGCTGGAGCACCGTCATATCCTGGTGGTTGAGCTCGAGATCGAACTGCCAGCCAAGCTGGGAAAGCCTCTCGTCCGAAGCCCGAAAGATGCGGCGGTGCGCTCTCGGAAGCTCCTTTGTGCCCGGAAGCAGGAGATCGAGATCCTTGCGGGTTCGCCGGCTCGTGGGCCGCTCCGTTGGCGCACAGGTGACGACGTGGCTGTCGCGGCGCAGCAGCGATTTGACATGCGTGATCGGCAGGCGCCACGGGTCATCCGAGGCATAGACAACGTGGCTCTCAGTGAACCGCGCTTCCCAGTCATTCACGCGCTCGCAGGTGAACGCGCCGATGCTGAAAATTGGCGGTGGGTGCCCGCGATCTGCTGGTCTGCTGGCATAGCGCACCACTGCCAGCGCAACCGCGTGGTTGGCGTAGTCATTCATAACTCGGTCCTTCAAACGCAGAGCGGGCGGCAATCCTGCGAAGGATGCCGCCCGCTGCTGTTGTGGGTCTTGGTGGCTGAGGGTCAGTGCATCGAGGGGACCGTGGTCAGATCGACGGCACCGCCCTTGAGGCCATAGTGGGTGGCCTCCCAGGCGGGATCGGCATCGATTCCCTCCGCCTCCTTGGCAATACGCTTAAGCGCCCGGGCGCGGTTGCGTTTGTCGGCGACAAGGGTGGAGCCGATCCGCTCGCGCACTACGCCGCGCTCATCGATTTGGAACACGCGGCCGCCGGTCTCGGTGACCAGCACCAGGGGCTGTGCCTTGCCGGCATCGACGGGATCGACCTGCAGCACCTGCACGCTGGTCGCTGTGCGGTAGATCAGAACGTAGCAGTGCGGATCCTCGACATGCCGGTCGCGATAGAGCGCGAGGACGGCGTCCTGCCGCTCTTCGTAGGCCTTGCCGGCCATTGCCCGCAGCATTGGCTCGCTGGGTGCATCGAGACTGGCAAAGGTGATCGCATCGCTGACGATGGCGTTGAGTGGCATGCCCATCTGCTTACGCAGTGCCATCGAGGTCTTGAGCCGCGCGGTGACCGCGGGGGTAGCATTGTTCATCGGTATTTCCTTATGTTCGCATTGGGTGACGGCCTCTTCAGCCGGAGCCTTTTCCATCGGAATTCAGCTCAAATTCCCCTTCGATCCTCAGCAAAAAGGCCGGGTGCGCCATGCTGCTGCACCCGGCCCATTCCCTTCGCGATCAGCAGTGCCGGTTGTACCAGGTGACCGGCGTCTGGACGGGCCGGACCTTGGGCATCGTGCGCTGCAGCCACGACACTTCGGAGATCGCTTGCTCTTGGCTCACTTCGATCCACCAGACCTTCTTGCCCCAGTCGAAGCGATATCCGCGGCGCTTCAATTCGTTCTTTTGCGCGAAGGGCGCGCCTTCGGCGTCCACGCGCACCGTTGGCGTACAAGCGGTCGCGAGCGCTTCGGCCATCACCGTCTTGCCGTTGGGCAGTTCGCTGGCG
>NZ_JBGTFM010000386.1:0-2410 GCF_041747255.1 Blastomonas sp.
GTCGATGACCGCCGCAAGATCGAATATCGGCTGACCGACAAGGGCCATGATCTGCTGCCCACGATGATCGCGCTGCGCCAGTGGGGCGAGAAATGGGAAAGCGGGGTGCCGTCAAATCCGGTGCTGGTCGATGAGCGCGATCACCGGCCGATCCTGCCGATCTCGATCCGCGCGCACGATGGCCGCGTGCTGACCCACCACGACCTGTGCTGGATGAACCTGTCCGACATCGCCACCGCCGACAGCGAAGAGGCCGACAACAGCGTGGTCAAACGGATTGCATCGGTTTGAGGGGGCGCTAGCGGGCAAAAGAGGGTTGCGTCGCGAAGGCCCGTCAGCTTTTGGCTGTTCCATTGGTTACGCATACGTCCGGCAATGAGTGTGCACTGTTCCGGCTGATTCAGACTGGGCGGCGGCTACAAACGACGATTGAGCCGTTGCCTTGAGTGCAGGGGCAAGCAATTCTCTGGAAGCCCTATGATCGATAGGAAGGGTTCACTATGCTCAG
This sequence comes from Blastomonas sp., assembly GCF_041747255.1. GTDB lineage: Bacteria > Pseudomonadota > Alphaproteobacteria > Sphingomonadales > Sphingomonadaceae > Blastomonas. The sequence goes on from NZ_JBGTFM010000386.1 coordinate 509, forward strand.
TCGCATCGCAGCAGGCCGCACTGACCTCGTTTTCGATTGGATCGAGGGTGGGGGCGATGCTCTTGCTACGTTTGATGGTGCCGCTCTGATAAACTGGTGCTCCTATTTTGGTGATGTATCGGCAATTCGTTTTTTGCAAAGTCGGGGGGTCTCTCTGGCGTTGCTTGGGTCAAACTTCGATCTCAATGGTGCGGCATTTCATGGGCACTGGAGGTTGTGCGAATATCTCATCGAACAAGGCGCGAATCCGCAAAGCGCTCTGCCGGACACCGGTGAAACACCCCTACATGCTGCGCTGAGCAGCTTTGCAAGTGCCGAGCATGAATGTGTGGTGAAAGTGCTGCTCGCAGCGGGGGCGGAAGTCAACGCGGTGACCAACCCGGGGGTGGAGACAGGAAGTTTCATGCGTGATGTGCGGACCCGCGGCGAGACGGCGCTACACCGCGCAGCCGCATACGGCACTCTCGAAAGCATTCGACTACTGATAGAAGCTGGTGGAGCGCTCGACGCGAGGGACGCAAACGATGACTCGCCGCTCTCATGGGCAAGCTACGCACTGCGCGATGCGTCTGTGCTTCACATGCTATGTTTCCCGCCGTTTCACGTCAATGCGAACAGAAGATCGATGAGGTCCAATCTGATAGGCACACCTGTAAAAACGTGACGGCGCGGAAGCCGCAGTCGCTCGCAATGCAATGGCGTGATCGGGGTCGCCCCCTGAAAAACAGGTCTAATCGAGCACCACGCCGTAGCTGCCCCCGTCCGCCGACAGCTTTACCGCGCGCTCGCGCAGGCGTTCGACCGCCGCTTCATGGATACCCGGCGCGCAGCACAGGACGCCGAAGGCATTGGCGCGTGGCTTGTTGAAACGCAGCGCCTGGCCCAAAGCGTCGGTCACCCTGGCACCGGCCTCCTCGGCGATGATTGCAGCAGCGCCGATGTCCCATTCATAGCCCCAGCGCAGCGTCGCCAGCAGGTCGGCGCGGTCATCGGCGACCATCGCCATGCGCAGCGCGATGCTGTTGGGTTTTTCGACCACCGCAAGGTCGATGTCCGCCCGCGGCAGCGCATCGGTCGGCACCCGCGCGCCGGAAAAGGCCGTGCGCTGGCTGGCCTTCAACCGCCTGCCATTCAAAAACGCTCCACGTCCCCGCGCCGCGATCCAGTATTCATGCCGCGCCGGGGCAGCGAGCACGCCCATCACCACCCGCCCTTCGTCAACCAGCGCGACAGAAATTGCCCAGCCAGCGCGGCCGCGCACGAAATCGCGGGTGCCATCTATCGGATCAACCAGCCAGATCCGCGCGCGGCCAAGACGGTCGGTGTCATCAGCGGTTTCTTCTGACAGCCAGCCCGCATCGGGCACCAAAGCCCCCAGCCGATCACGCAGGAAATTGTCGACCGCGATATCGGTTTCGCTCACCGGTTCGCCTGGCAGCTTGTCCCACACCTGGAGGTCATCCCCGGCGCGGGCATAAGCGGCCATCGCGATGATGCTGGCCTCTTCGACGATGTGGCGGATCGTGTCGGGCGAGACCTTAACCACTCGCGACCGTCATCCCGTCGATGCGCAGCGTCGGCGTGTTCACCGCATAACGGAAATCAAGATCATCCGCCGGAATGAGCGCGGCAAACATATCGACCAAATTGCCCGCGATGGTGATTTCGCTAACCGGTTCGGCCAGCGCCCCGTTGCGGATGATGAAGCCGCTTGCGCCGCGACTGTAATCACCGGTGACGCCGTTTACGCCCATGCCGATCAGTTCGGTGACATAGATGCCGGTGGCGATGCCTGCCATCAGTGCCGCCGGACTGTCGCTGCCCACCGCCAGATGCACGTTGGTCGGGCTGGTCGCAGGCGCGCCGCTGACCCCGCGCGCGGCATGACCGGTGGGCTGCGCG
>NZ_JBGTFM010000387.1:0-1917 GCF_041747255.1 Blastomonas sp.
TCTTCGCGCAGGTGCACGGTGATGCCGTCGCCGCCCGCCTCCTGCACGATCCTGACCGCGCGCATCGGATCGGGATGGTCCCCGCCGCGCGCGTTGCGGATGGTGGCGACATGATCGATGTTGACGCCAAGGCGCAGGTGCCCGCTCACGCTGCCAGCGCCTCCTTGCGGCTGCCGGGTTTTACGGCAGGGATGGCAGCGAGCTCGGCGGGCAGGGCGTCGGCGGCGAAGGTCGGGAAGTTGAGCGTCAGCAGCGGGTAGAAGGGCACGCCCAGTGAGGCTTCGCCCGCTGACCGGTCCACCAGCGATCCGGCGGCGATGACATTGCCGCCTGCCGCGTTCACCGCCGCGATGGCTTCACGCGATGACAGGCCGGTGGTGACGACATCCTCGATCAGCAGCACTTTCTGGCCCGGATTGATGGTAAACCCCCTGCGCAGCTCGAACACGCCCTCGGGGCGCTCGACGAACACCGCCTCGACGCCCAATGCGCGGCCCATTTCATGGCCGATGATCAGCCCGCCCATCGCGGGCGAGACCACCAGTTCGATCTGGCTGCGGATATCGCGCGGCATCCGGGCGGCCAGCGCGCTGGCGAGGCGCGAGGCGCGCATCGGCTCCATCAGCACGCGCGCGCATTGCAGATAATGTGCGCTGTGACGGCCTGAAGAGAGGATGAAATGCCCCTCCAGCAGCGCCTGGCTCGCGCGAAACTCTGCCAGAATGTCTTCATCCTGCATGACCACATCACCTTTACCGTAGCGTTATCCATGCTGCGCTGCGCTTTGCACGCATTTGCACAAAAAATATCCCTAGTTTGGCTTGAGACTGGCGGCAAGCCTGCGTATATGCAGGCGTGCTATGACGCACACATGGCAGTGATCCGGCGCATCGTGGGACGCGGACGGATGCCCTGCCCAATAGGGACATTCGACGAATGGCGCTCGTATTTTGGACGAAATCGCTCGGTTTCGCAGCCGTAATGGCTATCTCATCGCATGCATTGGTGGCGCAAACGCCGCCGGCACCGCCTGTGACTGCGCCAACCGCATCGGTTGCAGCGACTCCGGCCGAGACTGCGCCCGCCGAGGCCGCGCCCGCCGAGGCTGCATCCGGTGCCGCAGGGCTTGATGCCAGCTACACGCCGATGGCACCGACCCCCGGCAAGGGCATGCCGGTCGATGGCGGCATGGATTTCCAGAAACAATATACCGAACTTGGCGAGTATGCCTATTGGCTCGACACGATTGTGCTGTTGCCGATCATCATCGCGATTTCGCTGCTGGTGCTGGGGTTGTTAATCTGGGTGATGGTGCGTTACCGCGCCGCCGCCAACCCCAATCCGTCGCGGGTGACCCACAATACCACGATCGAAGTTATCTGGACGCTGGTCCCGGTGCTCATTCTGGTCGGCATCGCGGTGCCGTCGATCGATCTTCTCGCCAAGCAATACAAGCCTGCGCCCGCAAGCGCGGTGACCGTTAAGGTGACTGGTTATCAGTGGTATTGGGGCTATAACTACCCCGATAATGGCGATTTCGAGGTGATCTAGAACATGCTGAGCCAAGAAGATGCGATCAAGAGCGGCGAGCCGTTCCAGCTCGCGGTCGACAACCGCATGGTGGTCCCCGCAGGCGAACCGATCCGCGTCATCACCACTGCGTCCGATGTGATCCACAGCTTCGCGGTCCCCTCGCTGTGGTTCAAGATGGACTCGGTGCCGGGCCGCTCGAACGAAAAGATGCTGATCATCAAGGAGCCGGGCGTTTATTATGGCCAGTGTTCCGAACTGTGCGGCGCGCGGCACGGCTTCATGCCGATCGCCATCGAGGCACTGCCGCGTGACCGGTTCGACGCATGGGTGCGCGCGCAGGGCGGCACCGTCGCCAGCGATGCGCCGGCGCCAGCGGCTGAACCC
>NZ_JBGTFM010000388.1:0-4987 GCF_041747255.1 Blastomonas sp.
AACCGCATCTACCAATCATACGACGACATCGTCGAACACTGCTGCTTCGCATGGAACAAGCTCGTCGATCAGCCATGGCGAATTATGTCTATCGGCCTACGAAGATGGGCGCATGGGTCGTGATCAATGCGCGTTGGTATAATAGACACGAGGCAGGGCGAGATACCGTGCCCTCTTGGTCTGGAATCAAGCTGTAGCTATTTGTTTTTTTTGCCAAGTCCGAAGTTTGCGCTGTCTCTTGGCGGTACAGTATCAGCCCCGATCGTTACCTTGGGGATTAATGATTTTCGGCCGGGCTGCCACGATACCATCCGGTGACCGCGAGCCTCGAAAATCCTGCTGACGGGCTGACCAATGACACGCTGTGTTGTTGCGGCACCCGGAACAGGTCGAGCGTGTTGAAGCGTGGGACAAGCGCTTCGGCGGTGCGTTCGTGCGGACCATGGAACAGCAGCAGCCCGCCCCATTCGAGGCGCCACATCTGTGTCAGCCCGAAAACGCACGCGGCCATGCGGTTTTCGCCGGGGGCGTCATCATCATGACCGGTCAGAAAGTCGCCGACGCCATAGCTTGTGGCCTGACCGTTTACGAACAGGCCCGGCGGCATTCCAGTGATATGTCTGATAAGGGCGTGCATGTCCGGCCCATGCAGAAATTTGGCGAGCGGTGAGAGCATGTCGGTCGCGTCGAGCGGCTCATCGGCATCGGGCAATCGCAGTGCCTCATAGCGATACTGGAAACCGTCGCGGCCGCGTGCGAACATCTCGCGATCAATCTGCGCAATGCCTTTTGCGCCCATCGCAGCACGCTCATGGCGATCAAGCTCGATGGGCGCGCCGGGCGCGTGAATGACCTGAATCCAGTCTTCGCGTCTGCGCAGATGATCGTGCAGATCGGTGGCACCCTGCGCCAGCAAACCGTAAAGGCGCACTCGCCCCGTCTGAGCATAGCACTCGGCCAGGGCGTTGCGATCAAGGTCGGGATTGAGGGTAAAGTTCGTCATGGTGTCGCAGCAGACTTAGCGGCATTTGGTTAACGCATCATGCCAAAGGCGTGCTACAATGCGTTTGCGAGTGACCGCTTCGGCTCGAATGCGACATGAACGTTCCTGTGCTGACGTATAACGAACGATCCCGCACATAAGGCTGATCAAGCATTGGGACGACTGGATCAGAAACGATCACCGCCCCTGCACGCAAAAAAAGCGGCAAGATCGCAATGGGTTGCGCTCTTGCCGCTCTTGATGTGTCGGTGGCTTACCAGCGATAGTTATCTTTGCCGCCCGTACCCTTCTTTGAGCCCTTTTTCGATCCCTTCTTGGACCCCTTCTTGGAATCTTTCTTCGGATCTTTGGTCTTGCAGCCGCCAGCCACTTCGACGAGCTCTCCTCCAGTTAATTCACGCATTGCGAGTCTCCTATCAATCGGCCCTGTCGATCGATTGTTTGGGCCCGGGTCGTACTAAATATCCAATCAACACAATGTGGTTACACCAGACTCGACCTACAGAAAACGAACGAACACAGTTAACATGTTAAGATATGGGGACTGTCCAAATTTGGGACATGAACTGCACGGATTGTTGCCCATGTTACGCTGCAAAATTTCACCGTAGGCCCTTAAAAAACAACAACATAACGAATGTCTGTAATAATGGGCGGCTTCACTCGCCGAGAAAATGATGCGCATTATCTGGGGCCAGCACTGGCCGAAACGACAGGCGAATGGCGCCCGACGGCACAGCTAGAGCGTTCAAGCGGATTGGTGACTCGCTTTATCGATCAATGCGCAATCAGTCGGGAATGCGATTGGCGAACCGGAACATATCGTGATGCTCTGCGGGGATTGCGGCCAGTTCCTGCTTGGAAATTGCCACCGCCGCATGCGATTCAAACGCCAGTGTGTCCTTGAACCACGGTAGACTGTAGCTCAGGAAAATCAGCGGACGGCCATGAGAGGCGCTGCACGGCATGCCGCCATGATAAAGGCGGTAATCAAAGGTGAGTGCAGCACCGGCCCGCGTATAGATGACGTGGGGGTCGCCCTCCCATTGATAGTTGGCGGCGGTCTTGTGGGTGTTTTCCCAAAGCTGCGTGCCGCCCGCAGCCTCATCGAGATCAATCAGCGGGACGATGACGGTCACCGCATAGGTCGGGAGCGCCTTGTTTACATCATCATCCGCGAACAGCAGTGGATGTTCGCGATGGATATGCTGCATACGCGCGCCTTTGCGCGTGACGACCGCGCCAAAAGCGCTGAGGATAGGCTTGTCGCCCATAGCCTGTGTCAGCAAATCGATCAGCACAGGGTTTGCGAACAAGGCCGGATTGTTGAAAGGCGGCTGCATGCGGATCGGCACTGTAAATCGCTTGTCGCCGACATTATTCGGCTCGCCAAGGCCCGCGCCTTTCCAGTTTTTGATCGCAAGTTCGTGGGCGCTGCGCAGCTTGGTGACCAGTTCGGGCTGGATCATCTGGTCGAGCAACACGACACCCGCCTTGTCGAAAATGCCCTGAGCCTTTGGCGCGACGTCCGGATCGGTGCAAATCACGCGGAGATGGCCGTAAGGCGATTCCTTGTTTGCCGGCGTTTCTTTGCGCTCGAACTTGTCATGCCATAACCGCAATGCAGGCCCATAATCGGGATCAATCTCGAGGGCCTGTTTAAGTGCGGTCCGTGCATCGGCACGGCGCTTGTGGCGCAGCAAGGTCAGCGCATAGACATACAGTCGTGACACCTTGGGGCCGAATTCTGCCAGCCCGGATTCAATCAGTTCAAGCGCCTCGTCGTTGAAATTGATCGCCAGCAGCATCTGCGTAATTGCGATATCCAGCGATACCGGCGCGCCATCCGGCAAGAAGGACCGATAAGCCTCCATATAGACTTTGCAAAGCTGACCTTTGTCGGGGTCCTGGTGGCCCTGTTGCAGTTGCTCGAAGATGATCGGCAGGCATGCTTCGGCGATTGAAGGATCGTATTTAGAAAAACGCATCCAGGCGAATACCTGCCGGTAGCTGGCCTCCTCGATCGACTCCTTGATAAGTTCGCACAGTTCATGCGCATCGTACGGATTGAACTCACGCAGGTTTTTGCTGGCGGAAATCAGCGTCCGGTCGAATGCGTCAAGCTCAGCCGTCGCACCCGGCATGACAAACGCGCCGCACGAAAAGTCGCGGTCTTTATGCCGTGCGAACTGAACCTTACCGCCATTGATGCGAATGAGCTCAGCGAACATATCGAAATTGGCGTAATGGGCAAAATTGCTGTCGAAAATAAACGGGCTTTCAAGGACAAAATCTGCCGGATCAGAATATGCCAGATCACCGGCAAGCATTAACAGCGGTGCGTCACGCTCGGTGAAACTTTCGAGAAAGCGGAAGCTCTGCTCAGGGACGAGCGCGTAGAAATCGCCCTCGCGCTTGGCATATTTGGCCAGAATTTGGTTGATAACCGGGTGATCGGTTGGATTCCCCTTCAGCTTGCGCGATGCAAACTTCTCTTTCAAGCTGGCAAAGCCCTTGATGGGATTGGACAGGAAATCCTCGTCATCAGATTCAAGCTCAACAAGGACACGCGAAATCTCATGATTGCGGATGCGGAACATATCCGAAGGGATGCGGTCAAATGAATGGTTGGCGATAATCACCACCGGGCGATCAGCAATCTGGGCCGGTGTAATGGCACCCGCATCGCTCCTGATGACCGGTTCTGCTTCGACGAGCAACTGACCAAAGGCGAGCTTTTTTGCTGCGATCAGATCTGCGAACCGGTGCTTCTCCTTCCAGTGTGCAATGTTTGCCGGATCAGCGTCAGTCAGCATGTAGGTGAATGGCGGAATAACTTCGTCTTTGCCAAACTGGTAGTTTTGCAGCCGGTTCAAAAACTGCCAGGCAAAGCGCCCGCTGCCGCCACCAACCTCAATGATCAGCGGAGGCTGGGTTTTCTGGTTGGCGCAATCTCTCAGAAAATCCGCGACAATAGCGGCATACACATCCGCAGTGTAACAATTGGTTGTCGAGGCTTGCGAGACACGTTCTTCTGATCTGACTTCAAGACCCCGGTCTTGGTAAAACCTGTGGGCCAGCGACCAGATCATCGAATCTTTGATCGGCGTGAGTTTCTCAAGCTTGCTCACTGAATGCATTCCTTCATCAGGCCCATCGTCAAAATGGGCTGACGCATATTATGGCTGCAAACCGTTTAAATATGATAACTTGAGTGCGAGCTGGAAATGGGCGGGTTGCACATACCTCTGTTTCCATGGCCAACTCGCATTTTGCATTATCCTGTATCGCAACGCAGAGCGGGCCTTGAAACATGCCCGGAGACGGCCTGATTGAGTTCAATGGACTAGCTGGCGGAGCGGGTGTCTGTATAACTGCCGTATGAAAATATTGATTTTTAATCAAAAATTGGTTGGCAAATAAATCTATCCCACATTTTTTACCACACTTAGGCGTTGTGCCCCGATTTTTCCCGCCTCTCGCGCGCACGCGCGCGGGTGAAAAACTGTATTTGCAATATCGCGATTGGCCCACACCGGTTTCTAGCAACGCGCCCCTAAAGATTGAACATGCCCCCCTGCCTTGCCGGGAATTATGCCCTGCCATCGCGTGCGCGTGCGCGTATCTGCGCCATAACCATTTTTGCCACCCTTCGCGCGTGCGTGCGGAATGCGCCATGATCGATTGCAGAGTCTTGCTCTTGAGCGGTTAGGGTGCGTGTTGACTTGCTGATGATAAGGGCCGACAGCTTGGAAGCGCCAACCGAAGAAGCAATTCCTCCGGTACGTGGACCTGCCCTTCGCAGCGTCAGCCTTGCCTTTTTAGGCCAGCAAATTGCCCCGGCATCAGTAATGGTGTCGGGGCGGCTTGCAGATCGGTCATTCTGGTTCCAGCTTTTACGCAACCGACTTGTGCTTGGCAGCCACCTATAGCCGGTCGTGCCATCGGACTTTGTGCTGATCGGCGGGAGTACACGCGCGTGCG
>NZ_JBGTFM010000389.1:0-7797 GCF_041747255.1 Blastomonas sp.
TCGTCAAGCTCCTCATCCTCGTCGAGCAGTTCATCGAGCTCAAGCGGCGGCAGCAGTTCGACCGGCGGCACCGATGTGCCGGCCCCGCCCGCCATCCTGCTGTTCGGTGCCGGCGCAATCGCGCTGGCTGCCCGCCGCCGCTTCGCCAAGCGCAAGCAAGACAAAACAGATATTGCCGCCTGACCGGCCGGGAGATCGTCACCTCCCGTTCGTCAATGGCGACAAGGGTGGCTCTGCACATGCAGGGCCGCCTTTTTGCATGCATTTGCGGATTGCATCTGCCCACCGGGGCAGGGCATAGGGCTGCCCCATGCATGACATCAAATTCATCCGCGAACATCCCGAAGCCTTTGACGCGGGCCTGGCGCGCAAGGGCCTGGCACCGCAATCGGCAGAGCTGATCGCGCTCGACGCACAGCGACGGGCGGCTGCGAGCGAATCGCAGGCAGCGCAGGCGCGGCGCAACGAGGCATCGAAGCTGATCGGCCAGGCGATGGCGCAAAAAGATTCGACTACCGCCGATGCGCTGAAGGCCGAGGTGGCGGACTTGAAGGCGCGGCTTTCCGATCTTGAGGAACAGACGAAGGCTGCGGATGCTGCGCTGGCCGATCGACTCGCGATCCTGCCCAACCTGCCCGCCGATGACGTTCCCGATGGCGCGGATGAAAGCGGAAACGTTGAACTGATGCGCTGGGGCACCCGGCCGACGTTCGATTTCACCCCTGCCGAACACGCCGACATCGGCCCCGCGCTGGGCATGGATTTCGAGACTGCCGCAAAAATCTCCGGGGCGCGGTTCACCTTCCTGCGCGGCGGCATCGCGCGGATGAACCGGGCGCTGGGCCAGTTGATGCTCGATATGCAGGTGGCAGCAGGATACGGCGAATGCGCGACGCCCTTTCTGGTGCGCGATGAGGCGGTGTTCGGTGTGGGCCAGCTACCCAAATTTGCCGAAGACCTGTTCCAGACGACTGATGGCCGCTGGTTGATCTCGACCTCTGAAGTGAGCCTGACCAACAGTGTGCGAGAACAGATCCTGTCTGCCGCCGACCTTCCGGTCCGCCTGACCGCGCTGACCCCGTGCTTCCGCTCAGAAGCGGGGGCCGCCGGGCGCGATACGCGCGGGCTGATCCGCCAGCATCAGTTCGAAAAGGTCGAGCTGGTCACCATCGCCGCCCCCGACCAGTCTGCGGCCGAGCATGAGCGCATGTGCGCGGCGTCCGAAGCGGTGCTGCAGGCACTCGGGCTGCCCTATCGCAAGCTGCTGCTGTGCGCGGGCGACATGGGCCAGGCGAGCCGCAAAACCTATGATCTTGAGGTCTGGCTGCCGGGGCAGGGCGCGTATCGCGAGATCGCCAGCATCTCAAATTGCGGTGATTATCAGGCGCGGCGAATGAACACCCGCTTTCGCCCCGATGGCGAGAAGGGCACCGAGTTTGTCCACACGCTCAACGGATCGGCACTTGCGATCGGCCGGACCCTGGTGGCGATTGTCGAGAACTACCAGCAGGCCGATGGCACGGTGCGCGTTCCCGATGCGCTGGTCCCCTATATGGGTGGGATTGAGGTTTTGAGGGCTCGACCATATGCGCCAGTTGGCGCGTGACTACCACTCCGCCTTAAGGCTCCATCCGGTCTCCTGCGAAGGCAGAAGCCCATCTCCTGACAGTCGTTTAATTTGGCTTGGGAGGGTGATGGACCCCTGCCTGCGCAGAGGATCCGGCAAATGGCAGCGGTGAGGGCGACGGTGAGTCCGGGCGAGGCCCTGCAAGCCGGAGAGATCACCCCTACCCAATCCCTCCCCCATCGAGGGGGAGGGCTTTGGTAGGTCATCGCAGGTGCACGATCAGAACGTCGCGCCCAGCTGCACGCCATACAGGCGCGGTTCGCCGGCGATGAAGGTGGCAGTGCCGAATGCGCCGCCGGTATTGCCTGCATCGATCAGATATTTTTCGTCGAACAGGTTGCGCGCAAAGGCGGTGATTTCAAACGCGCCGTCGCCAAAGCGCACCCCGGCGCGGGCATTGACCAGCACATAGCCGTCTTCGCTGATCCTCGGCGTGTTGGGGATTTCAAAGAACTGCTCGCTCGAATAGGTCACCGTCGGGAAGAAGAAGAGTGATGTACCAGCGCTGATCGGCACGTTCACATCAATCCCGGCTGCAGCGGTGTGCTTCGATTGCAGACGGAAGCGGTTGTCCTGGAAGGCCGGGTTGGGCGATGAGATTTTCGCGTCGATATAGGCATAGTTGGCGAACACCCGCACATTGTCGCCAAAGCGCAGCGCGCCTTCGACTTCCACGCCGAAATTGCCCGCGTTGCCTGCGTTGACCGGCACAACCTGGCCCTGCTGGTTGAAGAAGCTGGTCTGGAAGTTGGAATAGTCCTGGTAGAACACGCCAACCGTGCCGCTGAACGGCCCGAACGCGCCCTTGATGCCGCCCTCGTAGTTCCACACTTTTTCCTGCTCGACGAGCGTGAAGGCAGGCACCGGCCCGGTCGGACTGGCGGCGGCGCTGAGGTTCAGCACGGGCGCGCGGCGGCCCTTGGATACGGTGGCGTAGACATTCACCTGATCGCTGACCCGGAACAGCACGTTGAAACGCGGCAACCAGGCATCGAAATTGTCGTTGACCCGGAAGGTCTGCCCGCGCGTATCGGCCGCGCCAAGCAGTGAGACACCGGGTACGCCAAGTCCTGCAAAGATTTGGCTGCCCGGCTGGATCGCATTGTAGGTCGAGGTGCGCTCTTCATAAAGGTAACGCAGCCCCGCCGTCAGCTCGAGCCGGTCGGTGATATCGAAGGTCATGTCGGCAAAAGCAGAGTAGCTGGTGTTCTTGCCGCCGTTGGTGAACTCGCTCGAATAAGGCAGCACGCTTGCTGCGCCGCGCGTCAAGATGGTCGTCGCCCCCACCGGACGCGTCGGGCTGTTAAGTGCGGCGCAGGTTTGTGCAGGCGCAACACCAAGCGCGCCAGCCACACCTGCCCGCACCGGAGCAAATGCCGCAAACGGAGCGCAGCTGATGTAGGTGCCTTCGTCGGTCACGAACGGCACGCGCTGGGTGCCCTGTTCATGGAACACGTTGAAGCCGAAGAATCCGCGCAAGCGCTCGCCATTATAGGCAAAGCGCGTTTCATAGCTGAACTGCTCGCCCTCTGCATCTTCGGCGAATTCCAGGAAGAACAGGCCCGAACCATCGGCATCGAACACCTCAAGGCTGTCAAACCGGCGATAGCCACCGATGGCAGTCAGCGTCCACGCGTCGCTCATCGCGGTCTCAAAAGTGACGTTGGCGTCGTAGACTTCGCGCTTCAGGCCAAGTTCGGGCAGGCCAAGGATCGCTTCGCTCAGCGCTGTCGGCGCGCCGCCCAGTTCACCAACGCGGAACGGGCTGGTGTCGCCGCCGCTGCGTGGCAGCGAGCCGGAGACGAACGCGGTGCCGGGGTTGCGCTGCTGTTCATAGTTGAACACGAAATCCATCGTGCTGCTGTCGGTCGGCCAGATGCGCAGCGAGCCGCGCACCGCGAACTGATCAATGCCGTTGAGGTCGCGCTGCGGCGCGCCGACGTCGCGCGCGGATACGGTGCCCGGCTCATTGGCGATGTTGCGGATATAACCGTCGCGCTTCTTGTACGATGCGGCGAGGCGACCGGCGATCTTGTCATTGCCGGCGTTGATCATCGCGCGACCTTCATACAGGTTGAGGTTGCCGTAGCTGCCACGGAAGTCCGCCTTGAAGCCGGGTTCGGGCTTGGCAGTGATCACCGAGATTGCACCGATCGTGGCGGCGGTGCCGAACAGGGTTGCCTGCGGGCCCTTGACCACCTCGATCCGGTCGATGTCGAACAGATCGAAATACGATCCGCGCGACCGCGACACGTCGATTCCGTTCAGATAGATCGTCACGCGCGGCGCGATCTGGGCGCTGCCCGAATCCGATGTGATGCCGCGAATCACGAAGCCGGGGTTGTTGGCGCTCTGCTCCTGAATGTTAAGACCCGGAATGAACGCTGACAGCTCGTCGAATTCGTCAATACCGATGCGATCCATCTGGTCACCGGAAATTGCCGAGACGGTGATTGGCACGTCCTTGATCGATTGCTCGCGCTTTTGCGCGGTAACAATGATCAGGTTATCGTCGTTGGCGTCGTTATCGATCTGATCCTGCGCGATGGCGGGGCTGGCGGCAGTGAGCGCAGCGGCGAGGGCGAACAGCGACGTGGTGAGGGCACGTGAGTGGGCGGATGCGACACGCATGGGGAAAGTCCTTATTGGGGGGTGTGTGGATTTCCCAAGCCCATTGCCCGCCTGGTATTGCCATTGTGCGTCGCAGCAATGACGGTTTTGTGGCGGACCCACATTGTAAATGTCTCATTCGGGCTGCGGCCTTTGGGGCCGTAACGGCAAGGGCGGATTTTTAAGTTGGCCTTTTTTGGCGGGGATAGCGCTGATGCCAACGCCCGATCAGCCTGAGCGCGACAAAGGTCCGGCGCCTTGCGGGCAACTCGTTCTCCGGCGAAAGCCGGAGTCCAGTAGTCAGGTGGCACTGTCGTCGCCCTGGAGTCCGGCGTTCACCGGAAAACGGATGGGGCCGATGATGTCAATGCATGACGTGAACAAGCGCGTCGTGCGCCGGGGACGCGTTAAACCTCAGCCCTCAAGCACCAGCCGGTGGTTGGTCGCAAAATCGCTGGCGAGCAGATCGGCAATCGCTTCTGCAACCACCTCGGGCAGCTTGACCGTGCTGGGGTCCTCCCCCGGATAGGCCTTTGCGCGCATCGCGGTGCGGGTGCGCGCCGGATCGACGATGGCGGTGCGCACCTTGCCGATGTTGCGCATTTCCTCGCCATAGGCCTGCAGCAGCACCTCAAGCGCCGCCTTGGACGCGCCATATGCGCCCCAATAGGCGCGTGGGCTTACGCCGACTGAGCTGGTCAGCGCAACGACGCGCGCGTGCCCGCTCTTGCGCATCATCTGGTCAAAATGCGCGATCATCGCCTGCGCGCTTAACACGTTGAGCGTCATCAGCCGGTTGAGCTCCTTGCCGTCGATCATCGGCACCGGACCCAGTGTGCCCAGCATCGCGGCGTTGAGCACCAGCATGTCGAGCGCGTCCCAGCGCTGGCCAATGGCGACCGCCAGCCGCGCGATGCTCTCGCCATCGGCAAGATCGAGCGGGGCGATGGTCGCGCTGCCGCCGTTGTCGAAAATATTTTCTTCGACCGCTTCCAGGTCTTTGGCATTGCGACCGGTGAGGATGACATGCGCGCCGCGCGCGGCCAGTGCCTTGGCAGTCGCCGCGCCGATGCCCCGGCTCGCCCCGGTGACAAGGGCAAGCTGCCCTGCAAAAACCAAATCGCTCATGGTGTGGAAATCCTCAGCCGCCGACCCGTTCGGCCAGCAGCATCAACTGGTTGGGCTGCTCGCGTTCCGACAGGTCGGTCAGCGGGGTCGGATAGTCGCCGGTAAAGCAGGCATCGCAATAGCGCGGGGCCTCTTCCTCACGCGACGCTTCGCCCAGTGCGCGATACAGGCCATTGATTGACACGAACGCGAGGCTGTCCGCCTGGATGAACTGGCGCATTTCCTCGATCGATTTCTGCGCGGCGAGCAGCTTGGATCGCTCGGGCGTGTTGACCCCGTAAAAGCAGCTGTGCATCGTCGGCGGGCTGGCGATGCGCATGTGCACCTCTGCCGCGCCGGCATCGCGCATCATCTGCACGATTTTAAGCGATGTTGTTCCGCGCACGATGCTGTCGTCGATCAGCACCAGCTTCTTGCCGGTGACCAGAGGCCGGTTGGCATTGTGCTTCAGCTTGACCCCCAGATGGCGCACGCCGTCGCCTGGCTGGATGAATGTGCGCCCGACATAGTGCGATCGGATGATGCCGAGCTCAAACGGCAGGCCCGATTGCTGCGCATAGCCGATGGCGGCGGGCGTGCCGCTGTCGGGCACCGGGATCACCAGATCGACATCAACCGGGCTTTCGATGGCGAGCTGCCCGCCAATTGCCTTGCGCACCGTATAGACCGACGAACCATCGACAATGGAATCGGGGCGCGAGAAATAGACGTGTTCGAAGATGCAGGGCCGCGAGGCCTTTTGCTGGAACGGGCGGTGCGAGCGGATTTCACCGCCGCTGACCACCACCAGTTCGCCCGGCTCAACGCTGCGCACGAACTCGGCACCGACGATGTCGAGCGCGACGGTTTCGGACGCGAAGATCACTGTGCCGCCGTCTTCCGGGCCAATCCGCCCCATCACCAGCGGGCGGATGCCCAGCGGATCGCGGCAGGCGATCATCCCCATTTCGGTGAGGCAGATCAGTGAATAGGCGCCTTCCACCTGCTTGAGCGCATCGATGAACTTGTCGAGCAATGTCCTGTAGCGCGAGGTTGCGACCAGATGGATGATCGTCTCGGTGTCAGAGGTCGACTGAAAGATCGAGCCTGAGCGCACCAGATCGTGCCGCAGCTTCACCGCGTTTGAGATATTGCCATTGTGCGCGATGGCAAAGCCGCCCGATGCGAGCTCCGCATACAGCGGCTGGACATTGCGCAGCGCGGTCTCGCCGGTGGTGGCATAGCGGACATGGCCGATCGCCCATTCGCCCTTCAGCAGCCGCATGATCTCTTCGGAATCGAAATTGCCCGCAACGAGGCCGAGCGCCTTGTGGTCGTGGAAGGTCGTGCCGTCAAAGCTGCTGATGCCGGCGGCTTCCTGGCCGCGATGCTGCAGCGCGTGCAGGCCCAGCGCCACCATCGCGGCGGCATCGATTGCCCCGGCAACGCCGAACACGCCGCATTCTTCACGCAGCTTGTCATCATTAAAGGGGTGAGTGGTGATCATAGCGCGCGCCCGATTCGGTTGTCGTCGGCCTGTTTGGCCCCCCTATAGGCAGGCGCAGCATGTTTGTCTCCCATTTGTCATAAGTTAATAACGTTAAGCGTGTTGCAACATGGTTGGCGGGGGCTTAACCGGTTTTCATGGCTGATCTGCGCGAAACCGGGCTGGCGCTCGACCCTAAATATGACGCCAACGGGCTGGTCACCGCCGTGGTCACCGACGCAGCGAGCGGCGCGCTGCTGATGGTCGCGCACATGAATGCCGAGGCGCTGGCGTTGACGCTGGCGAGCGGCGATGTGCATTTCTGGTCACGTTCGCGCGCGCGCCTGTGGAAGAAGGGCGAGACCTCGGGACACGTGCTCAACCTCGTTGAGATGCGCGTCGATTGCGATCAGGATGCGCTGTGGGTGATCGCGACGCCCGCCGGACCCACCTGCCACACCGGCGCGCCATCATGTTTTTACCGACGCGTCAGCGCGGATGGCGCGCTCGAACGGATTGCCTGATGCGGCGCTGGCTCATCGGTTGTCTGCTGCTAGCCGGGTGCAGCGAGACCCGCGCCGGGGGCGATGACGCGCCCTCTGTGCCGCTGGAAGCCGCTGCGATTGAGGCAGGGGTGATCACCGATGCTGATGCGCTCGATCTGGCGGGGGTGTTTTCCGATGCCAGCGGCACGGGCGCGGACGGGTTCTGCGCCAGCGGCAATCGCATCGATGGCTATGATATCGGATTGATCGTGACTTTCGGACCCGACATCGCGTGCGAAGCGGTGGGCCGCGCCGCGCTGTCTGGCGAAGAGGCGACGATCAGCCTCACCGAAACCGGCAGCGGCAAGCCGCTAAAGGGCTGCACGATCAAGGCGCGCTTTGATGGCAGCGCGCTCATTCTGCCGGGGCGGGTGCCAGATGGCTGCGCCATCGCCTGCGCGCCGCGCGCCAGCCTGTCGGGC
>NZ_JBGTFM010000390.1:0-2488 GCF_041747255.1 Blastomonas sp.
TCCTTGCCGAGCAGCGACTGGGTGCGGCAGACCATATCCTTGAGGATATGGTTGAGCGCATGGCCGATGTGCATGTCGCCGTTCGCGTAAGGCGGGCCATCGTGCAGGATGAACTTTTCACGGCCCTTGCGGGCATCGCGAAGCTGGCGGTACAGGTCCGCTTCCTGCCAGCGCGCCAGAATTGCCGGTTCCTTCTGGGCAAGGCCAGCCTTCATCGGAAAGTCGGTGGTCGGCAGAAAGACGGTGTCTTTATAGTCCGTGGGCGTGCTTGCGGCTTGGTCAGTCATGATCGCTGGCGCTTAAGCGGCGCGGGGCTTTCAGGCAAGCAATTCCCGCGCGCGCACGCAGTCCGCCTCGATCTGCGCGGTGAGTTCCTTAAGTGAACCGAACTTCGCCTCCGCGCGGATAAAATGGCGCAAAGCGATCTCGATGGTCTGGCCATAAAGGTCTTCGTCAAAGTCAAAGAAATGCGGTTCGAGCAGTTCCTTGGGCGGATCGAACTGCGGGCGGATGCCTAGGTTCGCCGCGCCCTTGAGCACCCGGCCATCGGCGAGCTGCCCGGTGACCGCGTAGACGCCATACATGGGCCTGAGATAGCTGCCCATATCCATGTTGGCGGTGGGATAGCCGAGCAGCCGCCCGTTCTTGTCGCCGTGTTGCACCACGCCCTGCACCGCAAACGGTCGTGTCATCAGACGCTCGGCCTCATCGGGTCTGCCGTCCAGCAGACACTGGCGGATGCGGCTGGATGAAACCACCGCATCCCCGGTCGAAACCGGGCCGATGGCTTCGCTGCGCAAGCCGAGCAACGCGCCGAGATCGCGCAGCACCTGAATGTTGCCGCCGCGCCCCTTGCCGAAGGTGAAATCCTCGCCCGTCACCACGCCAGCCGCGCCGAAGCGCTCAACCAGCAGATCGCCGACAAAGCTCTCCGCGCGCGTATTGGCGAGCGTTTCATCGAAGGCGAACACCAGCATCGCATCGGCCCCCGCCTCGGCAAACAGCCGCTGGCGCTGGTCAAGGCTGGTCAGGCGAAACGGCGCGACATCGGGCCTGAAATAGCGCACCGGGTGCGGATCGAACGTGGCGATGATCACGGGGCGGCCTTCCGCCTTTGCCCACGCAATCGCGCGCCCCGCCACCGCCTGATGCCCGGCGTGGAAGCCATCGAAATTGCCCAGCGCGATGATGCCCCCGCGCAAACGCTCTGGCAGCGGCTCGCTGCCCTCCAGCCTGATCATGTTAGAGCCTGATGGCATGGGATTGCGCCACCGTGATTGCTGCTGGAAGTTCTCCGGCAAGGCACGGTGCGCAGGGCGGGTTGGTTACCCGTCCAAGCGCCGCAACGCAGTCCGGGGGGCTTCCAGCGGCAACCGCGAGCGGCGGGCAAAATTTGGCCGATTGCGGCGTCAATCGTCGGTCACTATGCGATAACATGGCTCCCTCCTCTTTCCTTGCACTCGGCCAAATTTTGCTCCGTCACGGCGGCGTATTCCCATGTCATCAGGCTCATGCCTATAGTGTGTTGCCGGGCAAAGGTTCAATGCCCTGTTTGATAAGCCTCAGCGCATTGCCGCCCATTACCGCGCGGATGTCGCTTTCGGTAAAGCCAATGTCGAGCAGCGCCTGCGTCACGTGAACGATCTGGCTGGTGTCGAAGCGGGTGGTCACCGCGCCGTCGAAATCGCTGCCCAGCGCGACATGATCGATCCCCACCAGATCGCGGACATGGGCAATCGATTGCGCGATCTTCACCGGGTCGGTCGAGCACAACGCCCCGTCCCAATAGCCAATGCCGATGATGCCGCCGGTTGCCGCGACGCCCCGTATTTCAGTGTCGCTGAGGTTGCGGTTGACGCCGCACACCGCCTGCACCCCGCCGTGGCTTGAAACGACCGGGCGACGCGCCATGCGGAGAATATCGGCTACGGCGGCGTGGCTGGAATGCGCGATATCGACGATAATGCCCTTGGCCTCCATCGCGCGGATCATCTGCCGCCCGAACGGGGTGAGGCCCCCTTGCGCCTCGCCGTGCATCGACCCGCCAAGATCGTTGTCAAAGAAATGCACCAGCCCGGCCATGCGCATGCCGGCCGCGTAAAGCCGGTCAAGATTGGCGGCCTTGCCTTCAAGGTTGTGCAGTCCCTCGACCGAGAACATTACGCCGGTGACCTGCTTGCCCTGTGCGCGTTCGGCAAGCAGCCGGTCGATGTCTGTGGCTGAGCGGATCAGCGTCATCCGGCCATTCGAGGCTTTGGCGGCGCGTTCCAGCCTGGTTGCGTGCCACATCGAGCGTTCATGCACCGAAAACCATGTTCGCACCGGCTGCAGCTGCGCTATCGCCAGCAGGGTGATGTTGTCGGTGTCGGCGGAATTGCTGTCGTAATTCTGCCCGCGCGGGGTCTTGGATACCGACGAGAAGATCTGCACCGCAACGTTGCCCTTTTCCAGCCGCGCCAGATCGATATGGCCGCGCGTCGCGGGGGTC
>NZ_JBGTFM010000391.1:0-2654 GCF_041747255.1 Blastomonas sp.
GGCGCGCGGGGGCGCGGCGATGAGCATCCCCCTGCCCTTCCGCAAGCGCGCCCAGCGCGATCAAGTGCGCCAGGACTGGATCGACGAGCGGCTGCGCGAGGCGCGCATCGTCGTCGCCGATGTCGTGAACCATTCCGATCATCTGATCCGGCTGGCCTGCACTGTGCTCGTTCAACATGGCGAGACGGACCAGGAACGCGAGGACGCCCGCATCCTGCTGGTGGTGGTCGATGCAAGGCATCCCGGTCGTGGCAACCACCGGCCGGGTCCGGAGGTGGGGCCATGAAGCGGCGCGGCACCCCCGAGGCCGATCTGCAACGCGCGGTCGTGCAGGCGCTACGCGTTGCCCTGCCCCGCACGGCCATCATCCATCACTGCGCCAACGAGGTGACCGAGGCAGGCCCCCGCGGCGCAAAGCGCCAGGCGATCCTCGTCGGCATGGGCGTGCATGCAGGTTTTGCCGACCTCATGGTACTCTGCGACGGGCGCGTCCTGTTTCTTGAGCTGAAGGCCCCCAAAGGCCGACTGCGTCCCAACCAGGAGGCCTTCCGCGATGCCGTTCTGGCGCATGGCTTCGGCTGGGCCCTGGTGCGGTCTCTGGACGACGCGCTGGGCGCGTTGGCCGATCACGGGTTCACCACGCGCATCGCGCCCCCGGTTCGGATGCCCGCGCCATGAGCCATGAAGCCACCAACTGGGCCATCAAGCAGCGCGGATTGAAACCGACAGCCAAGATCGTGCTCTGGCATCTCTGCGACCGGTTCAACCCGGACTACGGCTGCTTCCCCTCACAGGCGCGGCTGGCGCATGATTGCGAAATCAGCCGCTCCACACTGAACGATCACCTCCGCCAGTTGGAGGCTGGCGGTCTGCTCCGCCGCGTGCCGCGCCTTCACCCCGTCACCAAGCGGCAGATGCCGACCCGCTACATTCTGGGGTTCGAGCCGGGCTTTACACCAAATGATCCAACCCCGTGTCCGGAAACCGGACATGGGCATGATGATGCCGAAGTTCCCTTCGCAGAGACGGACGATCCGGCAGACGAAACCCCTGCCGCGTCCGAGCCGTGTCTGAATTCTGGACACGGGGTAGGCGTCGAAGCCGTGTCCGATTTTGACCCCGACCCGTGTCCGGAAAAGGACCAGAGCCGTGTCCGGAATCCGGACACTAACCTTGTAAGAGAACCTTTAAGTAAACCAGTAAAGGAGGAGGAGGACGCGCGGGCGCGAGATTCCGATCTTGATCGGTTTTTCGCAGATCTGCTCTCGGCGCTGGGCTTCGCTGCCAACGCCAGCCTGCCCGCCTGGTGGCAGGGCGCGCCAGCGCGGCAGCACGTTCGTCGCTGGCGTGATGAGCTCGGGCTCTCTGAGGACCGGATCATCGAGGTCGCCACCGAGACCCGGCGTGATCACCCCAACCCGCCCGATGGGCCCAAAGCGCTGGATCGGTTCATGGAACGCGCCGCCCAGCGCGATGCCCAGGAGGTTGCCGCAAGTGGCAGCGCCCTGAAAGCAAAGCGCAGCCGCAAGGCGCAAGGAAAGCCACCGCCCAGCCCGGATGAGCTGGCGGCGTTCTATGCGGCCAAGGTCAATTCCGAAGAATATCTGCCCCCCAGCATGATCAGCAACGCCATGTGCGAGGCAATGCTGGCCCGCAGGCTGGTGACGGCGGACAGGTTGCGTCAGCGGGGGGTGCGGTGAATGGCTTGGTGCCACGTCCCCGGCACGGATTGTCCCTCTGCGCAGGCGGTGGAGGCTTGGATCTGGGCCTCATGCTCGCCGAGCCCGGATATCACACCCGCGCCTTTGTCGAATGGGAGGACTGGCCACGAACTGTCCTCATCGCCGCCCAGCGCGCGGGGTATTTCGCTCCAGCCCCGATCTGGGATGATCTGCGCAGCTTCGACGGCCGTCCCTTTCGCGGGGCCTTCGATATCGTCCTCGCCGGATACCCCTGCCAGCCCTTCAGCGCGGCTGGAAAACGCGGAGGCGCGGACGATCCCCGCCACCTCTGGCCAGAGGTCGCCCGTGTCATCGGGGAATGCCGTCCCGCATGGGTCTACCTCGAAAACGTGCCCGGCCACGTCAGCCTCGGCCTTGAAACCGTGCTGCGAGAGCTTTGGGGCATGGGCTACACGCCTGCGGCGGGCCTGTTCAGTGCGGCAGAAGTTGGCGCGCCGCATCAGCGGCTGCGCATCTTCATCCTGGCCCACACCGATGAGCCTGCATCCCGGCACGGCAACCTACAACCCGGCAGGCAACAGCGACTTCACCCGCAAGGCGGAAGCACTGGCGCTGGGCATCGCCAACTGGTCGACGCCGAAGGCGACGGACGGCGCGAAGGGCGGCCCGGGTCAGAGCTACGGTTCGGGCGGGACACCGCCCCTGCCAGCGCAGGCGGCGCAATGGCAAACGCCGGTGGCGGACGATCAGGTCGACCGGCTGCGCGGCAAGATCAACAGCCGGGGCGAGCCGAAGCTGTCGGCGCAGGCGCTGCAATGGCCGACACCGGCCGCACAGAACTGGAAGGGATCCAGCGAGGCCAGCATCACCCGGGCGGATGGCAAATCCCGGATGGATATTCTTCACTACCGGGCGGAGCAGGGCTTCACCCGCCCGGCCCCGGCGACCACGACGCGTGGCGCGCGGTCCTCG
>NZ_JBGTFM010000392.1:0-1697 GCF_041747255.1 Blastomonas sp.
GAAGCTTTCGATGGCGCTCGGGGCTTTGACAGTGATGGCGTCTGCCGCGGCAGGGGCTTTCAGTATTTTAGCCTAAGCCGCCCGCTGCCAGTATCCCTTGAACTCCCGGCTGACCGGCGAGACCATCGCGTTGCGAAGTGCGCGGTCGGTGAGAACCCGGTTGCAGTCGCGGCGGTGATCCTCGATCCAAGCGGCATGGCTGGCGTACTGCGCAAGGTACTTCGGCGAAACCCAATGGTGCTGGCCTGACACCATGCGGCGCAGGCGGGAGAAGTAGCTTTCCACCCAATTCGTATGCGCGCCGCCGCCCGCGCTGTATTCCTCGGAATGGTTGACGCGGCCGCAGGCGAACGTGGTGTCGAGCAGATCCCAATGCGTGCCTTCGTCGGCGTACATCGTCGCGGAGCGGTCCACGATGGCGTTGGCGATGCTGACGCCCTCACCCCTCGGCATTGTGCACGAATGGCAGCGTGCGGCCCCCACGTTCGCGCAGAGCGATGACCACGCGGCGGTTCGGCGAGCGGTTCTCGCGCAGGCGGCGGTCGAGACGATCTTCCTTGCGGTTCTCGGGGCGCACCACGCCACCAAAATATGCGCCGTCAATTTCGACTTCGCCGTCCAATTCCGCGCCGTGCACTTCGCGGGCAAGGGCCTCGCGCAGCTTGTGCGCCATCACCCAGGCAGTCTTGTATTGAACGTCGAGCGTCCGGGAGAACTGCACCGAGGACAAGCAGCGCAACACCGAAGGCGAGAAGGCGGCGATCAAGGCGGGCAAGTCGGCAAAAGAGATCTGACCGGACGAGCCGAACAAGGCCGCCCAGAAGGACACCAACGCGCGCTGGACACTGAAGGTCGGCGGCAAGGTCCGCTATCGTCCCGATGGACGCCGCTACCGCCGATCGCGACCCCGGTGTTCGGCTACAAGTCTCGTATCAGCATTGACCGGCGCTTCGGGTTCATCCGCAAAGCGAGTGTCACCTCGGCGGCAGACAGCGATGGGCGCCAGTTGCGCCGCGTGATCGACCCTGCAAACACCCCTGCTGATGTCTGGGCCGACAGTGTTTATCGCAGTCAGAAGAACGAGGCTTCGCTATCGCGCAATATACTTACAAGCCGCATCCATCGCCGGAAACCCAAAGGCAAACCGGTGCCTGAGCACATCGTGCGCGTCGCTGCGGCCAAATCAGCAAACAGGGCCCGGATCGAGCCTCCCGCCCCAACAAACGGCACGGCAAATCGCGCCGACAAATCATGGATGTTGCGGGAGTCCAGTTTGGGCTTTTACGCCGGTAATTACGTGAGCAAGCCGTTTCACCGCAAGGGTCTGGAACCGCGCAATAGGCCAGGATGCGCCACTTATTTGAAGGCTCTGCCGCAGGTTTAGCCCAGAAGGAAGAGCCCTAGCTGGGGTTAATACCCTGAACGGCAGGAAGGGGACGAATCGTAAAACTGCGGGTCTTTTTGGGGTCGGGTCATTGCCCATCTTTCCGTGGAGCCCGAACGAAAATGGGGCTCCCAGAATGACATGGGAGCCCCTAGCTATGTATATATCGAGTCCTAGGCTCAGGACTCATTGATCGAGCCAGAAGATGACGGTTGCTGCGATGCAAATGGCGGACATGAAAGTGTGGGCGCAGCGGTCGTATCGGGTGTGGATGCGGCGCCAGTCCTTGAGTTTGCCGAACATGTTCTCGACC
>NZ_JBGTFM010000393.1:0-3740 GCF_041747255.1 Blastomonas sp.
GGAGTCGGGGGGCTCAGCGCGGCTGCGTTGCTTGCTGCGGCGGGCGAGCCGGTGCTGGTGCTCGAACGCCAATCCGCCCCCGGCGGCAAACTGCGCGAGGTCACCGCTGGCGGCAGTGCGGTCGATGCCGGGCCGACGGTATTCACCATGCGCTGGGTGTTTGAACGGCTGTTTGCTGATTGCGGCGGCGATCTTGCCAGCGCCATCCCGCTGACCGCCGCCAGCACCATCGCGCGGCACGCGTGGGATGCTGACAGCCATTTCGATCTGTTCGCCGATGTGGGCGAGAGCGAAGCCGCGATCGGCGACTATTTCAGCGCCGCAGATGCCGCCGGATTCCGCAGCTTTTGCGCCGAGGCCGAACGCATTTTCAACGTGCTGCGTGAACCGTATCTTGAAGCCTCACGCCCGACGCCGTTCACTCTTGTCAAACGCATCGGCCTCAAACGCCTGCCCGAAACCATGGCGATCCGCCCCTATCAGGCGATGTGGCGCGCATTGGGGCGACATTTCAGCGACCCCCGGCTGCAGCAGCTGTTCGGCCGCTATGCCACCTATTGCGGCTCATCGCCGTTTATCGCGCCTGCCACGCTGATGTTGATCGCGCACGTTGAGCAGGATGGCGTGTGGCTGGCCGACAACGGCATGCATTCGATCGCCACCGCCATCGCCGATCTGGCGCGCAGCAACGGCGCACAGTTCCGCTACGGCGCGACTGTTGACGAGATCGTGGTCGAACATGGCCGCGCCGCCGGGGTGCGCCTTTCGTCTGGCGAAGTGATCCGCGCGCGCGCGGTTGTGTTCAATGGCGACCCGGCCGCCATCGCCACCGGACAGATGGGCACGCGCGCACGCCATGCGGTGCCGCCAGTACCACCCAAGCAGCGCTCGCTTTCAAGCATGACCTGGCTGATCAACGCCAGGACTTCGGGCTTCGATCTGGTGCGGCACAACGTGTTCTTCTCGGACAACTATCGCGCGGAATTCGATGCGATCTTCCGCGATGGGCAAGTGCCGGGCAAGCCCACCGTCTACATCTGCGCGCAGGACCGCGATGACCACAGCGCCCGCGCCCCGCCAGGCCCCGAGCGGCTGCAACTGATCGTCAATGCCCCGGCAAACGGGGACTTCAAGACCTATTCTGATCTGGAGATCGAACAATGCGAGAGGCAAACTTTCGGCTTCCTGGCGGCTTGTGGCCTGACGATCGACCGAACGTCGGACAATTCGGTGCCGGTGACGCCCAGTCATTACGAGGGCTTGTTCCCGGCGACAGGTGGCGCGCTTTACGGCCGGGCGACACATGGATGGAAGGCAGCTTTCCAGCGGCCCGGGGCGGCGAGCCGCTTGCCGGGTCTGTATCTGGCCGGGGGCGGCATTCACCCCGGCGCGGGGATCCCCATGGTGAGCCTTTCCGGCCGCTTGGCGGCAGAGCGGCTGCTTGCGGACCTGCCTTCGATGCGGTCGTCCCGGCGGGCGGCTATGCCTGGTGGTATATCGACGCGCTGAGCGACGACGGCAAGCACGGGCTGACGATCATCGCCTTCATCGGAAGCGTGTTTTCGCCATATTATCACTGGTCCGGACGCGGCGACCCGACCAATCATGTCGCGATGAATGTCGCGCTTTATGGCCCGCGCGGCGGCTGGTGCATGACCGAACGCGGGCGCGGGGCTTTGGCATGCGACCATGACAATCTGGTGATCGGCCCAAGCTCGATGCACTGGGATGGCAGCAGCATGACGATCAACCTTGAGGAGATCACCGCGCCTTTGCCCAAGAAGGTGCGCGGCACGATCCGCGTCTACCCCAAGGTGATGCCCGAAACGCTTTGGCCGCTCGATGCGCAAGGCAAGCACGCCTGGCGCCCGATCGCACCGCGCGCGGCGGTTGAGGTGAAGCTCAACAACCCTTCACTCAGCTGGCGCGGCGAGGGCTATATCGACAGCAACGCCGGCGTCGAACCGCTGGAGCGCGGGTTCACCGACTGGCACTGGTCGCGCGCGCATCTCGCCCGCGATTCGGTGGTGCTGTATGAGGGGCAAAGACGCGATGACACCCGCTTTGCTATGGGACTGCGCTTTGCCGACAATGGCGCAATCAGCGAGGTCGCGCTGCCGCCCGAACGCGTGTTGCCCAAGACCGGATGGCGGATGCCGCGCATCACCCGCGCTGATGCGGGCGCGCCGGTCGCGATCCGCCGGACATGGGAGGACACCCCGTTTTATTCGCGCACTGCGCTCACCACCAAGCTGTTCGGCGAGCATGCCGAGGCGGTGCACGAAAGCCTGTCGCTCGACCGGCTGGAAAAGGGCATCGTCAAGCTGATGCTGCCGTTCCGAATGCCACGGCGGGGGAAATAGAGCTTCATCGCCATCTGGCCGCACGCACAACCGCCACCGGATCGTATTCACGCCAGCAGCGTAACGTTGCCCCCCGCCGCCGTCGTATCGATGCACACGTGGCGTTCGTGCACGCAGCGGCCACCAAAATCATGTTCGGTGAACAGTGGCAGGATCGGCCCGTTGCGCTTTGCCAGCGCAGCACGCACCGCACGTTGATCGCCCTCTTCGCTCCACAGCGCCACCGCATCGAAGCCCTCGATCTCCGCCAGATCGGCGCGCTCGATGAAACCGTCCACGCTGTGCGGTCCCGCGGCGCGGGGCACTACCATCAGCGCGGCGCAGCCTTTTGAGCGCGCGATCTGCGCCTGTTCGGCAGCGGCATCGGGCGTCGGGCCAAGGCACAGCACGACCCCGCGCGGATAGAGCGACAGCACGTTGGACTCGCCCGTTGGCCCCGGCATCTCGCGCGTCTCCAGCGGCAATTCGGTCACCTGCGGCAGCGCGGCGAACGCCATCTCCACCTCAACCTTGCCCGCCAGCCGGTTGAGCGGCGGCAGCGCAATTTGCGGGCCAACAGCGGCGGCGAAACGCTTGAGATAGTGCGGCCCGCCCGCCTTAGGTCCGGTGCCCGACAGCCCCTCGCCGCCAAACGGCTGAGTGCCGACCACCGCGCCAATCTGGTTGCGGTTGACATAGGCATTACCCGCGCGGATGCGCGCGGTGATGCTGTCCACGCGCTTGTCGATGCGTGTCTGCAACCCGAAGGTCAGCCCATAGCCGCGTGCATTGATGCGATCGACCAGACCGTCGATTTCGCCCGCCTCGAACGTAGCGATATGCAGCACCGGCCCAAATATCTCTTCAGCCAGACCCTCGATGCCCCCCACGGCAATCGCCGCCGGGCCGACGAAGAAACCAGTATCGGGCACATCCAGCTGCTTCAGCAAGCACCCTCCTGCGCGCGCCGCATCGATGTGCGCGACGATCTTGGCGCGCGCAGCGGGATCGATCACCGGGCCGACGTCATTGGCGAGCCACCACGGATCACCCAGCGACAGCGCATCCATTGCCCCGAACAGCATGTCCTTGAGCGAGTCCGCAATGTCGCGCTGCACATACAGCAGCCGCAGCGCAGAACAGCGTTGTCCGGCGGACTGGAAGGCCGACGACAGGATGTCGCGCACAGCCTGTTCGGGCAGCGCGGTCGAATCGACGATCATCGCATTGATGCCGCCGGTTTCGGCGATCAGCATGGCGTGCGGGGCGCAATGCGCAGCCATGTTGCGGTTGATCGCCTGCGCCGTCGCGGTCGATCCGGTAAAGCAGGTGCCCGCGATGCGCGGATCGCCGGTCAGCGCGTTGCCGATCACCCGGCCCGGCCCGGGCAGCAGCTGC